>CALWTY010000009.1 GCA_944384585.1 uncultured Clostridia bacterium
CGCCGCCCTGATTTCATTTTTTCGCTGTTGAATCGCAAAATTTAATACTGGGAACTAATTTTTAGAGGTTCCCATAACAAAAATGAAGGTGGATGCCATTGTCAATGCTGCCAACGAGTCGCTCTTGGGCGGTGGAGGTGTTGACGGTGCAATTCACCGCGCAGCAGGCTCGGGATTGCTTGCCGAGTGCAGAACACTTGGCGGTTGTAAGACGGGTAAGGCGAAGATCACAGGCGGATATAATCTGCCTGCGAAGTACGTAATACATACCGTTGGTCCGATCTATAACGACGGCAACCACGGTGAGAAAGAGTTGCTTGAATCCTGCTATCGCGAATCTTTGGCTCTTGCGAAAGAGAATCTGTGCGAAACGGTGGCATTCCCGCTTATCTCGTCGGGCGTGTATGGGTATCCCAAAGATCAAGCCTTGAAGGTTGCTATTGACGTTATCAGCGACTTTCTTCTTGAAAACGAAATGACCGTCTATATTGTCATATTCGATAAGGCTGCATATAAAATCAGCGAGAAACTGCTCTCGGATATTGCCGAATATATCGACGATAATTATGTGGACGAGCATACCGATTATAGCCGCGAGCGTATGCGTATGAATGCTCCAATGGCGTCTATGGCTCCACGTAAAAGACGAAAGAAATCGGATGATGATTTCCTTGAAATGTGCGATTGCAAGGCTTTGCCCCTTGAGGATGACTTGGACGCAAAGTTAAAGCAGATCGACGAAAGTTTCTCTCAAATGCTTTTGCGTAAGATTGACGAAAAAGGTATGACCGATGCCGAGTGCTATAAGAAGGCAAATATTGACCGCAAGCTGTTCTCCAAAATCCGTAGCGACGTTCACTATAAGCCGAGCAAACCCACTGCGCTCGCATTTGCAATCTCTTTGGAGCTTTCCTTGGCTGAAACCGAAGATATGCTTCGCAAGGCAGGGTTCGCGCTATCTCACAGCAATAAGTTCGATATTATCATCGAATACTTTATCAGCAAGGGCAACTATAATATTTTTGAAATTAACGAGGCTCTGTTTGCATTCGATCAGAGTTTGTTAGGGGCGTGAATTATGAGAAAAATTAAAATAATCGTTATGAGAAAAGCACGATACGATGATTTGATTGAAAAGTATGAAAATCCTATAGAACACGCCTGTGACTTACAAGAAGGTCAGATTTTTATCTGTGAAGGTTGGCAAAAGCCCGATGGATTTTGTGACAGCGCGTGGGATAGCGTTTCACCGTTTGTAATGACTCTTGCTCACGGTGGCGAGAATTTCTACGACGGATGGATGAAGAATCCAAAATCAGCAATGATTTCTTGCAACGACGGTTTTCGTCCTGTGAGCTTTTTGATTGAGGTTGTTGAATAAGGAGATTACTATGTTAAAATTTATTTGTTACCCCAAATGCACCACCTGCCAAAAGGCGAGAAAGTGGCTTGATGATAACGGGATTAAGTATGAGTTTAGAGATATTAAACTCAATAATCCCACGCTCGATGAGTTGACGGGATGGTATAAGAAAAGCGGTTTGCCGCTCAAAAAGTTCTTCAATACAAGCGGTCTGCTTTATAAATCCCTCGACCTTAAAAATAAGCTTCCAACAATGACCGAGGATGAGGTGCTAAAGCTTCTCGCAAGCGACGGTATGCTCGTAAAGCGTCCGTTGCTTATCGGTGACGGCTTCGTGCTTGTCGGTTTTAAGGAAGCTGAGTGGAGTGCAACATTAGGTAAATAATTTGTCGCTTGACATGCGACTCAACCTCTCTTTTATTGATGTACAATATAGACATCGAATGAAAGAGAGGTTTTTAATTATGAAAAACAACATTACTGAACTCGTATTTATTTTGGACAGAAGCGGCTCTATGGCAGGGCTCGAGAGCGACACCATCGGTGGCTTTAACTCGATGATTGAAAAGCAGAATAAGCAAGACGGAGGCTGCTACGTTTCCACCGTGCTTTTCGATGACGAAAGCGAGGTTTTGCACGACCGCGTGAAGCTCGGTGACATTCCTCAAATGACCGACAAAGACTATACCGTTCGCGGTTGCACGGCTCTTATCGATGCCATCGGCGGAGCGATTCACCACATCGGAAACATCCACAAATATGCTCGCAACGAGGATGTACCGGAGCATACAATGTTCGTTATCACAACGGACGGACAAGAGAACGCAAGTCACCGTTATCGCGATGATAGAAAGGGTGGCAAATATACGACTCGAGAAAATGACATTTGTATGTCACGTCAGCCGCTTGGCTCAAGATGGAAAATCAAATACACAATTACCGCAAGAGGCAATACCTCTTGGCTGAGCGCTGAGCAGATCTAAACTTATGTGCCACCGGCACATAGGTTGAACTTCCGCGCCAGCGGAGGGGAAGATAGCAACTTCTCCTCCGCTGGTGGAGAAGTCTTATCTCAACTTGTGCACCGTTGGTGCAGAAGTGAAAATTATGCTCCACCGGAGCACAATTAATTCGTTTCCGTCGGAGACACATTTCTTCGTGCCAAAATGGCACGAAGCTGAATAAGAAAATAACTTCGTCTCACGCGGGGACGAAGTGAAAATATATCTGTAAAAAAGTGAGAACCCGACCGCCTACCACATCGCTTCAAAAGCAATGCAAAACGTAAATACAAAATAGCTCCATCGTTTCAATGGACAGATCCGAACTATCGAAAACCAAATACTGACCTGCTGAAGAAAAGGCTCGTGGAGAAATTGCTTGTGTTCATACAAATACCTTGAAGAAGATCGTTTTTTATGTTATAATAATTATAAAAGAAAAATCGATTCAGCATTTGAGGCTAATATGGAACTGACAAAGATTGAAATAGAAAGTTATAAATCAATAAAAGTATCTGTTACAATCTCTTTTGTAGAAGGTTTGCCAACTATCTTGATCGGTAAAAACGGTAGTGGAAAAACGAATGTTTTGGAAGCATTATCAGCAATTGCTTTGGCAAACACTAACTACTACGGAAACAGAGAAAAAGAGCAGCCTACTTACCGTGCATACATTCAGTTGTGTGAAGATGATGTAGCAACAATGCTGCCTGATGTCGTCTATGATAAAAATAAATGTGAGATAGTTGCGTATAGTAGCGGTAGTGATCTGAAGATTGATAGAGTACGCTCCGAATATATCGTTTCATCAATCAGAAAAGAAATTGCAGATATTCGAGATTTGGCATTGCAGTTAAAGGATGCAGTCGATTTATACGAAAAACAACTAATAAAAATATCTCACGATGGATACGAGGAATTACCCATCCATTGTTACAACATCAAAGATGAAAATGGAAGATTAACTAACTATAATGTATTGCATTGGCAGGCAGAGCATTTTATAGACAATGTTCGTAAAGTTCTTGACCATATGCTACAAACATTTGAGGATGATGAGGCGGCTCTTACATTTGTCGCAGAAACGCACCTGTATTTCGGTTGGAATAAAAGAGAAGCGTTTAGACTCGAATATGTAGAACCCTCTCTCGCTAAATTTGAACAGAAATTTATATCAATCAACAAAACTGCGATTAAAAGAGAGATCACAAAGATAAACAAGGCAACGAAAGACACCTGTGATCGAATTGATTACTTAATTAAAGAAATAGAGGACAGGACAAAACGCATCCAAGAAGGTTTGGATACCGATCATATGCTAAGACAAGAACAGGATGAACGCTATTACTCGTTCTTGCGCCATGTTCAGCATATTATCGGAAAAAGATGCTTGTTTTTGAAAAATGAGAGTAATGATGTAATCTTCAGGAAAGAGGACAGAAATTACTATTATAATTATCTTTCCAATTCCATAATGGAAACCTATTTGAGACAGGTGTATGAGGGAAGTGATCGGGAAGAACTACTAAGATCTTCGAAAAATGAGTTGACTCTTTCAGAGCGAGCGGTTGCAGATTTTGAGGCGTTTTTGAATGAGAATATTCCTTCGTTCGATAGAGAAATGTATGATAGTATTTCTGTGCAGGCAGGAGAGAAAGGACACATCTCTATTTTCTTAAACGAAAAGACCGGGGAGCAAATCAATCTTAATGAAACAAGCGCAGGCAGACGGTGGTATTTTACTTACTACTTTATGAAAAACATACTGAGTGAAGGCGATATTTTTATTATCGACGAGCCTGCTGCAATGTTACATCCAAGCGCACAGCGTGAGGTGCTTTTCGATTTGATGGAGTTGACAAAACGAGGAGTGAAAGTGGTGTATTCCACTCATAGTCCATACTTGATTCCCGATGAATGGCAGTGTGTGCATTTTGTTACAATGACCGAAGAAGGCACTGAAGTAAATTGCGTTTCATCAAATCAAGAACTTGTTTCTCAAATGACCAATATCGTTGGAGAAGATATCTTCGATATCCAGATTGTCTTGGAAAAATATATTTTAGCTTCGCCGGAAATAGTTGCAAGAAATATTTCTGAGTTGATTCGAGAGACTCAAAAGAAAAGAGGAATAAAAAACTTGCAAATCGTTTGTGACGAAATTGGAATTGAGCACCAAGCTATGAAAAGTTGGAATTATTGGCCAACAGCTCGAAATGGTGAAAGGAACAAAAAATTCAGCAGTCCGTCGATTCAGAACATAGCAAAAGTTCTGCGATGGGCGAAAAAAGTATAAGAATAACACATAAATCTCAAAAAGGGGTGGTGCGCCACCCTTTTGTTTTTATATTGAAAGCGATATAATGATTACACCTTAAAGAAAGGAGGTAATCAAAATGTCGAAGTATCGAACCATTGATGTGTGGAACGAGTTTTACGGCAGAAAAGAAAGCGTATATGATTATGCCGGTAGGCTAATGAAAAAGTCAGCCTGTGGCGATCCTAACAGCGCGTATCACCCGACACTCGACCACATAAGACCTTTGTCTGCAGGTGGATGCGACGTCCTCGGAAATATCGAAATTTGCCATCGTGATACCAACGAGGATAAAGCGGATAGCTTTCCTCATTGGAATGCGAACGAGAGAAACTTTCGCGCCAAGAGAGTCAAAGGAACAAGAACAGATTACGAAATAGAAGAAATTTAAGGAGGAATACCATGGGAAAAGGTGGACATGGCGTATCAGGACATACGCACACACGAGCGCAGCTTGATCATTACGCAAATCAGAACAACCCTAATAACGATGCTTATTGGGCGAATCAAGACAACCATGCAAACCAATGCAACCCAAGCAACGATGAGTATTGGCATAGCAGGGAAAAAGATGATGATTGACAAGAGGGATGATTATGTTTGGAAGGTTTAGAGCCAATCAAGAGGAAGAATTTCGCTTAGAAAAAGAACGACTGAATAAAATGAGTGAAAAAGAACTTTTGATTGAGATGATATTGGAGTTAAAAAGAATCGATCAGAAGTGTGATGATATTGCAAGAAAAATTGTTATTTGGAGTAACTGAATAATTAAAGCCGATGAGGGATCGCAAGAAACCTCATCGGCTGTTTTGTGTGACAAAGATAGTTGCCATTCAAGGTGCAGAATATGGTTTGCAATAATCAAAGAAAAAGCCTTCTGCATACATAGCCAAATGCTTATCAGCCAAGCGTTTGGCTTTTTTTATTGCAGAAAGGATGATAACAGATGAATGCAATTATCTCAAAGGGCGACAAAACTGCTCACGTTCAACTCCCCGTAGAACGAAAACAGTTGGCTGGCGCTCTCTCGTATTTGGGAGCAAATCATACTTCCGATTACGACCTCAAATATAATGAGGAAAACAAAGACGGACTCAAGGTTTCGCTGGAATGCTTCGGTGTCGTAGAAAACGCAATTGCCAAGGCTCTTCCCGTTGGCTTCCGTTTTCACACGCTCAATGAGTCACTCACCTTGATGGGCAACCTCCCCTATCAGAACAGACGAGAGGTCGAAAACACAATCAAGGTTGATGGACTCGACTCCTATGAGCAACTCAACAGAATGCTGACCGAAGCCTATCCTCAGTCAGTTACAACCAAGTACTACTGTCCGCTGACAATTCAGGTTCATAGCCGAGATTGCTACGGTGATATCGATGAGGATGGATATGAGGAAGATGCCGCGTTTGCAGCTCGTCACGAAGACGATATCCGTCAAGCCTTGATGGAGTATAACGCCAGCGACGAATGCAATATGGCAGAATACTTCCACGGCAACAACGGTGTCTCCGAAAAGCTTCGTTCCGCTGATTGGGATTTTGAACGCAGAAACGGCGAGCTCTACGGATGCATCACCGTACAGACAGCAGGCCCCCTCACAGAGGAAGAAGAACAGGATCTCAAGGACTGGATCTCCGGTCAGAACTCGGACGGCCTCGGTGAGGGCTTCGAGCAGAGAGAAATCTACCTCGACGGCACTCGTTACGGTGGCTTCATGTACGTGAGCTATTGGCATTCGGGCGATGATTATTATATCGATAATCAAGACGAATTCGAAGACCGCCTTATGTCGGATGGCATGACGATGGGTGGAATGTAATGGCTCTTCTGTTTTCCCACGTTCGAGTTACAACTCCCGATGGCAACGAAGCGGAATTCCTCGTCAGCGGTATTCCGAGAGAATTTGATGACTTCGAATACAACAACAAAAATCCACTCCCTGTGAACTTCTAAACTCCCCAAATGGGTGCTGTAGCATTAAGACTGCAGCACCCATATATTTTTCTAAACGAGGGCAAAAATGAAAGTACAAAAAAATGAAATATACTACGCTGACCTCAATCCGGTACAAGGAAGCGAGCAGGGGGGGATCCGTCCCGTACTGATCATTCAGAATGATATCGGCAACAAAGCCTCACCCACAGTAATTATTGCTGCAATCACAAGCAAGGGAAAGAAAAAGGGACTTCCGACTCATGTAACGATTAAGCTCGAAGAAGGAAGCCTTCCGAAAGAGTCGATGGCTATGTTGGAACAAATTCGAACGATAGACAAAGACAGGCTGATCAAATATGTTGGTCGCATTGATACCGGCTCTGCGAACGCCATTGAAAGAGCATCCCTTGCCAGCCTTGGAATCGACATTTATAAAACTTATCAAAGGCTTTATACTTAACAAGAAACGGGTGCGATGCTTTGCACCCATCTGCAAATGATTTCTGTTCATATGGCAGAAGAAAGGAAAATGCTATGAGCGAAAGACTATATCTTTCAATTTTAAAAGATGAACCGGAAGTATTAACGGTAATTGAAGTAGCCAAAATTCTGCGAATTGGAAAGAACAAGGCGTATGATCTGGTGAACGGTGGAAGGCTGTCTTCCATCAAAGTCGGAGGCAAAACGATTGTCCCAAAAATGTGTCTTGTCACATTTCTTTTGGACACAAATAATTATCAATTGAATCCCGTATAATCTCCGGTAATCGCTGGATTAATAAGTGCAAATGTGATATACTTCATAGTGCCGACAGCGCTATGAAGTCATTTGCCAAACACATAAAAAGAAAGGAAGATATACATGAAAAGAATAACCGGTCGGCTGACCGAAAAGAACGGCAAATGGTACGCTGTAATCAACTTATACACCGCGGAAGGAAAACGCAAAGAGAAATGGCAAGGCCTTGACCTGGAAGCCAAAAAAGGAAGCAAGACGGAAGCCGGACACCGCTTGAACGAACTGCTCTCCAAATACAACTCCGGCGATCTGTACCTGAAGGAATCGCTTACACATGCAGAACAGGAGCGAATGAGACTGGCGGATCAGAAGGTGGACGAATACATTGTGGAATGGCTTGAAAGCCACAAATGCAATATCTCCGTCCTTACGTATAACAGCTACAAAAGAATGACGGACGGAAGGATCGTACCATACTTCAAGAAGTTGGGCATTCCCCTTAAAGAACTGACCGGCGATGAGATCAACGCATTCTACCTCTCACTCCGGAATGACGGACTTACCGGTGCAACTGCCCAAAGGTATCATTCGATGATGCATCTTGCATTCAAGCAAGCCGTAAAACGCCGGGTGATTCCAACCAACCCTTGCGACCAGGCAGACAGACCCAAGGCAGTGCAATACATAGGAACGTACTACAACTCTGCGGAGATCAAACAGCTCCTTGAGTGCTTGGATGGCGATCCTATGAAGATAGCAGTCATATTGACCGCTTATTACGGACTTCGGAGAAGCGAAGTGCTGGGACTGAAATGGGATGCGATAGACCCCGTTGAGGACAAGATCTATATCAGGCACAAGATCATCGAAAACAAGCTGAACGGCAACGAGATCGAAGGTCTTGATGTCATGAAAACAAAATCCTCCTACCGGTCTCTCCCGCTGATGCCATTCATCAAAAAGGCTTTAGAGGAAGAAAGAGCACGGCAAGAGGAAATGCAACGAGTCCTGCGTAAATCGTACAACAGAAAATACCTGGATTATGTGTGCGTAGATGCGATGGGGGATATTCTGAAACCACAGTATGTCACAGAACACTTCAAGGTGATTCTTGAGCGAAACGGGCTGAAAAAGATCCGTTTCCACGATCTGCGTCACTCCTGTGCCTCACTGATGCTGGCAAACGATATTTCCATGAAAGAAATTCAGGAATGGCTTGGCCACTCGAACATCAGTACCACGGCAAATATTTATGCGCATGTAGACAGCGAAAGCAAGCGGGAAAGCGCAAGGATCATCGATAAGGTTCTGTCAAAAGAAGAAGCCGTATAAGCAAAAAAATGGGGTCAAGAGTGCCATCCTGACCCCTATGTGGCGGAGGGTGTGAGATTCGAACTCACGCGCCGTTGCCGGCAAATGGTTTTCAAGACCACCTCGTTATGACCGCTTCGATAACCCTCCGTGTATCAAACTGACCGAAAGGTCAGTAAATACCGAAATATGAAATTGAGAAAATTGCGAGAAAACTGCGAGATGCTCATCTCGCAAAGTGCAAGAATAAGTGCGAAAAACCCAATAAAATCAAGGGTTTTGGGGAGTTTGCTGTGATCAGAACGATAGTTTTTCAAGACCGCCTCGTTATGACCGCTTCGATAACCCTCCGTGTTTGCTATTTAATTGTGTTTTTTCGCGTTGTTAGAAATATCGTTAGACATCCTTTTGCGCGAGGTTTTCACCGTCTGAAAAACGGCGTGTTTTGAACCTTTTTCGGAGGTCTGCTTCGTGCATCATCGCGCGGCAATCTGAAATTTCAAGACCGCCTCGTTATGACCGCTTCGATACCTCTCCGTATATGAAACTGCTTTCGCAGAAATCATCGGATATTCCGTTCCGGAAATTCTTTTGGAAATGCGCTTTGGTGCTGCTGTCGGCGCACCGGAAAAGTCAGGTGCTGCAAGGCTTTTCACGGCTTTTGCGGCTGCTGCGCCCGCAATTTTTCAAGACCGCCCGATATGCCCGCTCCGATATCCCGCGGAAGCGCGGAAGCGGCTGCTCCCATTATACAATAGGAGGAGCGGTTTGTCAAGAAAAAAATACGCTCCCCCGGTGCGGGCGGGGCGGTTCTGTGAAGATTGGCTGATTTTTTTGTGAAAAAAGCAGGATAAACCGTATTGTTGAACCCTTGTTCAAGATTTGTTTATAAATTAGTGCTATACTGGATGTTGAATTACTGTCACTGATATCGATTGACAGCCTTATCGGGGGAAATTTGAATGATTAGAATCGAGAATCTGACAAAGCGCTACGGAAAAAAGTACGCGCTGAACGGAATCAGCTTTGAGGTGAGCAAGGGGGAGATCGTGGGATTCCTCGGGCCGAACGGCGCCGGGAAATCGACGACGATGAACATCCTGACGGGATACCAGTCCTTCACCGACGGAAGCGTGACGGTGGCCGGCCTTGATATTCTGGATTATCCGAACCAGGCCAAGCAGAATATCGGCTATCTGCCGGAGCAGCCGCCCCTCTACCTCGACATGACGGTGACCGAGTACCTGAACTTCGTCTACGAGCTGAAGGGCTGCACCCTCAACCGCCGCAAGCACATCGCGGAGATCCTCCAGGTTGTCAAGCTGACCGACGTCCGCGGCCGCCTGATCGGGAACCTCTCCAAGGGCTACCGCCAGAGGGTGGGCATCGGACAGGCCCTGATCGGCAATCCCAAGGTCATCATCCTCGACGAGCCGACGGTAGGACTCGACCCCCGCCAGGTGGTGGAGATCCGCAACCTGATCCGCACGCTGGGGCTTGACCATACCGTGATCCTCAGCACCCATATCCTGTCGGAGGTGCAGGCGGTCTGCGACCGCGTCATCATCATCAATAAGGGGAGGATCGCCGCCGACCGGCGCACCGAGGAGATCGCCGCCGCCGTCAGCGGCAACCGCCGCCTCAGCGTCAAGATCTGCGGCCCGGTCAAGGAGGTCATCGCGAGCCTCCGCATGCTGCCCGGCGTCCTGTCGGCGGAATCGATCGGAAACCTCGACGCCGACAGCAACAGCTACGTCATCGAGAGCGACAACGGCATCGATATCCGCAAGCCGCTCTTCCGTATGCTGGCTGCGAACAACTGGCCGATGATCGGCTCGGAGATGGCGGGCGCCAATCTGGAGGACGTCTTCCTCTCGCTCACCGAAAAGATTCCCGACACGCGCCCTTCGAAAAAACAGCGCGTGAATCTGTTAAATGACTCCCGTTAAAGCTGCGGAAGAAGGAGACTGCATATGTTTGCGATTTTTAAGAGAGACCTGCGTTCCTATTTCACAACGCCGGTCGGATATGTCTATATGGCGATCTTTTTGGCGGTGAACGGCGGCGCGTTCTCGCTGTTTACCCTCCTGGAGGGAGACAGAAGCAGCGTGAGAAACTACTTTACCGCCATGATCTTCGCCCTGATCGTCCTGATCCCGATCCTGACGATGAAAACCTTCAGCGAGGAGAAAAAGCTGAAAACCGAGCAGCTCCTCATGACCTCCCGCGTCAGCCTCGGCGGGATGGTGATGGGCAAATTCCTCGCCGCCTATACCGTCTTCGCCGGCACCTTCCTCCTCGGCTGCATCAATTTCACGGCGCTGTTTGAGTATGGCCCGATGAACTATGACGGCACCGCCAGCGAGTACAACGGCGCGGTGCTGATCGGCTCGGTCATCGCGGTGCTGCTGATCGGCGCGGCCTTCGTTGCCATCGGCCTCTTCATCTCGTCCCTGACCGAAAATCAGATCATCTCGATCCTCGTCACCGTCGCCGTGATGGGCTTGTTCCTTGTCATCGGGATGCTCAATTCCTCCATCCCCTTCGCACCGGTGCGTGAGGTGCTGAGCTGGCTCTCGATCTACACCCGCTTTGCCAACTTCACCTACGGGGTCTTTGATTTCAATGCCGTTTTGTATTACGTCTCCATCAGCTTTGTCTTCCTGTTCCTGACGGTGCGCATCTATGAGAAGCGCCGCTGGGCGTGACGGTTTTTCGGAAAGGAACGGATGGAATTATGAATCAGAATCTCTACAGCAATAAGATCAGAAAGCATCGCAGGCTGAAATTCGGCGTGCTGGCAGTCCTGCTGACCGTCGTCGTCATCGCCCTTATCATCGTCATCAATGTCGTCTTCTCGTCGCTGGCGAGGCGCTTCTCGCTGTACGCCGATATGACGAAGGAGCAGATCTACGGCATCACCGAGCAGTCCTTCGATCTGCTCGACAGCTACCGCGGCAGAAAGGATTTCAGCATCTCGATCGTCTTCTGCCAGGAAGCCGATCGGCTGGATGACGCCTATGAGACCAGGCTGGTGCATGAGCTGGCCCGCAAGTACGAGGAGGAGTTCGACTTCGTCAACGTCGAATATATCGATATCATCAATCACCCCAACGCCGCCGATCAGTATCTGGCGACCTCGGTCTCCCGCCCCAAGACGACAAGCGTCTATATCGTCAAGAACGATCTGAGCAATCCGATCGAGAAGAAGCAGTCCCGCATCTATACCATCGAGTCCTTCTATACCTTCGATAAGGATTCCGGCAGCGTCTTCGCCTTCAACGGCGAGTACCGCATCACCGCGGGTATTCTGCAGCTGATGGGGGACAGCCCGATCGCCTATTTCGTCACGGGACACGGCGAAGAGGTGCCGAGCACCGCACCGGACGCCGCAAAGCCCGCCATGTGGACGCTCTTTGAGGACGCAGGCTACGACGTGCGGACCATCGATCTCTCGAAGGAGGACATCGACGACGCGGCGAAGGTGGTGGTCATCAACTGCCCGAAGTACGATTACATGGGCTCGGGCGACACCGTGAACGAGATCCGGAAGATCGACAATTTCCTCGACCGATTCGGCGGGCTGATGGTCTTCATGGATCCGACCGCCGGCGAGATGCCGGAGCTGGATGCCTTCCTTTCGGAGTGGGGCATTGCCTTTGACCGCTCCATCGTCCGCGATCTCGGAAATTCCCTCGATGTCAACGGACTGGAGATGGTCGGCACCTATACCACCGAGGGCGCCGGCGCCTCCCTCACCAAAACCCTGCGGGAGCTGAATTCCGTGCCGAAGGCGATCTTCAATAACCCGATGCCGATCCGCTATACCTACGACAGAGGCACCGACGGACAGTATTCCGCCACCTTCGGCAGCAGCGTCCGCTATGTCTCCACCGTCATTCAGACCGGGGTGGACGGCGACGGCAAGCCGACCGCCGAGGCGACCCCCGCGGGCGATCTCGGAAACGAGGAGGCGGTCTGGACGAAGGGGCTCTATAACCTGATGACCGTCACCGTCGATTCCCGCTATATCGAGAACGAGGAGCATTTCTCCTATGTGCTGGCGGCAGGCACCTCCTCCTTTGCCGACGACAAGTATCTCGGAGGCCGGAACTACGCCAACCGCGATATCATCTTCAACGCGATGAAGAGCTTCGGCAGAAAGACCGTTCCGCTCGATCTGGAATTCAAGGTCTTTGACGACGAGGCGCTGAGCATCACCTCTGCGGAGGCCAAACGCCTGACCGTCGTCGTCACCGTGCTGCCGGCGGTTGCGGTCGGCGTGGCCGGAATCGTCGTTTATGTAAGGAGACGCTATTTATGATCAGGACGACCCGCCTAAAAAAGCAGACGCTGACGATTATCGTCTGCGCGTCGGCGTTTCTTGCGCTGCTGCTGATCTTTCTGTTGGTCGTAAGACCCCTGCTCAAGGTCGAGACGCAGGAGACCCCGCCGCCGAAGCTGCTGGAGGGAGAGGTGCTGGGCGCCAATAACCGCATCCTCCTCTTCCCCCATACCGAAAGCGCCGATATCTTAAGCATCGAGGTCCATAACGAACACGGCAGCTATACCTTCTACCGCGGCTACGAGGGAGACAACGACAATTTCTATATCAAGGATATGGAGGGCGCGCCCTACAGCCGTGAGCTGCTCTCCTCCCTGGTGGTCAGCGCAGGCTATACCCTCTCCATCACCCGCCTGGAGGATATGAGTGACGATCTGTCGGTCTACGGGCTGGGGGAGGAGGACGAGCCGGCATGGTATGTCCTCACCACGATGGACGGCACCACCCATAAGGTCTATATCGGGGATCAGATCCCGACGGGCGGCGGCTATTACTGTATGTACGACGGCCGTGCCGCCGTCTACGTTCTCGATACCACCCTCTCAAGCACGCTGCTGGCCGACGTGAGATCGATGATCGTGCCGAGCCTCGGCTATCCGATCAGCACCTCCAATATGATGAAGGTCGACGATTTCCAGATCATCAAGGAGGGAGAGCTGCTGGTCTGGATCGATACCCTGACCGCCGAGGAGGCGGGCAAGGAGGACGGGACGATGGACTATAAGATGAAGCATCCCACAGGCTATTCCCCGAACCTCTCGACCTACAGCGCGCTGCTGGAGATGTTCTCCAACTTTGCGGGCGGGGAGACCGTCGCCTGCGGCAGCGAGGTGGCGGATCTTGACGCCGATATGCTCAAGGAGCAGTACGGGATCGATATCGAGAACGCCTATTATATGATCCACTATAAGTGCGACGACATCGATACCTATATCACCTTCAGCAAGCCCGACGAGAACGGGGATATGTATGCCTATTCCCTGATCTACAACCTCGTCGCCAAGATCAATATCGCCAACGCCGCATTTGTCGAATGGGGACTTCTGAAGTTCGTCAATCCCCCGCTCTTCGGGGAGAATATCAACGATGTCGGCAAGATCACCATCTCCGGTACGATCGATAACGGAAGCGAGAAGCTCGACGTCGACGCGCAGTTCACGCTGGAAGGGGAAGGGGAGAGCATCATCATCAAGCAGAACGGCGAATCCCGTCCCTACGACGCCGACGCCGTCAAGAACTTCCGGCAGCTCTATAAGGTCATGCTCGGCATCCATCTTCAGGACTACTCCGACACCACCGATATCGAGTCGATGACGCCGCTGGCGGAGATGACGATCGAGCTGGATAACGGAGAGAAGCTGGAATACCGGTTCTACAGCTATTCGACTCGCCGCTGCTTCTATACCATCAACGGGAAGGGCGAGTTCTATACGCTCCGGGACAGCGTGGAGAAGCTGCTGCGGGATACCGACCGCATGGTGAACGGCCTCCCGATCAATTCCGACGATAAAAACTGATTTCCCGAAGCCGCCGCAGTCAAAGCGGCGGCTTCTTGAAAAGAGCCGCAAAAACCGCAAAACGGAAGCCGGCGCCCCTGCGCCCGCGCGTCGTGCGATCCCCTCGCGCCTCACCCCGCACGTCGTGCGGCTTCCCGCGCCCCCGCAAAGCCCGAACCCGCAAAGGGAGGCTGCGCCTGCGCAGACGCCATGCTGCCGTGCCCCGCACGTCGTGCGGCTTCCCGCACCCCGCGCCTCGCCTCCACACCTCGCGTGATGTACCCTTGCGCCTCACCCGCTGCCCCACCCCGCGCCAAAAAACCGCAAAAAGGAAGCCGCCGCCTGCGGCTACGGATCACATCCATGAAAAAAACGATCGCACTCACCCTTGCCCTGCTTTTGCTGATGCTGACGGCCTGTGCCGTCAAGCCGGAGGATTCCCGCGCCGTCCTCACCCTCGACGGCGAGAAAATCCCGTACGACTATTTCCGCTATGTCTTCCTCAATACCCGAGACGACCTGGCCTACGGGGCGGGGGAGGATTATTGGGAGGAGGAGGATCACAGGGAGGCGCTTTCCGCCTCGGTGATGGAGACGCTGCTCCGCAATAAGGCCATCCTCGAAATGGCGGAGGAATATGAGATCCGCCTGACCGGCGACGATAAAAAAGCGATCAGTCAATACGTCAAAAACGCAAAGAAGGAGATGGGCAGCGAGGAGGCCTTCCGGGAATCGCTGGCAAAATCCTATCTCACCGAATATTCCCTGCGGTATGTTCAGCAGCTCACCATGCTCTGGGACAAGCTCTACAGCTATGTGACGAACGAGATGTCGGGCATTATCAAGAGCAGCGACGAGATCCTCTTCGCGGATATCCCGGTGAACTTCCGCAATATACGCTATCTGCTGATTTCCAACGATGAGAAGGATAACCGCGAGGAAAACCGGGCGCTGGCGGAACGGCTTCGGGAGCAGGCGGCGAAGGGAGAGGATTTCAAGGAGCTGATCGAGAAGCACGGCGAGGACGATACGATGGAATCGCTGCTGGAGGACGGCTATTATTTCACCTTCGGCAGCATTGCAGAGGAGATCGAGGAGGTCGTGCGGGGGCTGCAGGAGAACGAGATCTCGCAGGTTGTCGATATGGGATACGGCTATTTTATCGTGCAGCGTCTGCCGCTTGACGACGACTATGTCAAGGAGAATCTGGAGCAGTTCCGGGAGATTTACTGCGCGCGGGTTTTCAATGAGATGCTGGCAGGGCGCGCAGAACATATCGAGGTGAAATACGAGCCGCTCTTTGAGGAGCTGACGGCCTCGATGCTGAAGTAAGACCCCCGCAAGCCCGACACCGAACAGGGAGGCTGCGCCCGCGCGTCATGCGATCCTCCTTGCGCCTCACACCTTGCACCCCGCGCCCCCACACTTCGCGTGATGCACTCTTGTCCCGTATTTCCCCGCACCCTCGTATCCCCCCTCACCGCCCGCCCCCACCGACGGAATTTTCAAACAACGGAGGAAAGGACCATGCTTCAAACGGTATATTCGGCAGGACTGAACGGGATCGACGGCTTCCCCGTCACAGTCGAATGCAACTGCGCCAACCGCCTCGCCCGCTTCGAGGTGGTGGGACTGCCCGATACGGCGGTCAGAGAGGCGCGGGAGCGCATCAAGGCGGCGATCGAAAACAGCGGCTTCGCGTTTCCCGATGCCGAGATCACCGTCAATATGGCGCCCGCCGATAAGAAAAAGCAGGGCTCCGCCTATGATCTGGCGCTGCTGGTGGGCATTCTCGGGAGCAGCGGCGCGCTGACGCTCCCGCCCGATATCGAACAGTGCTGCCTGATCGGAGAACTGTCGCTTTCGGGGGAGATCCGCGGCGTGAGAGGCGTGCTGTGTATGTGCCTGGCGGCGAGAGATGCCGGGAAAAAGCGCATCTTCGTGCCGGCCGAAAACGCGGGGGAGGCGTCGGTCACCGAGGGCGCGGAGATCTACGGCGTGCGGACGGTGCGGGAGCTGATTGCCCATTTGACGGGGAAGGAGCTGCTTTCCCCCACCGCCTTCGATATGAGTCTGTTCGAGGAGGGGCTCAACCGCTTTGAGCTTGATTTTGCCGAGGTGAAGGGACAGAGCAAGGCCAAGCGCGCGCTGGAGATCGCCGCGGCGGGGGGACATAATCTTTTAATGATCGGCTCGCCCGGCACCGGGAAGAGTATGCTCGCCAAGCGCCTGCCCTCCATCCTTCCCCCGCTTTCCTTCGAGGAGGCGATCGGTACGACCAAGCTCCACTCGGTCGCCGGAATTTTGCCGGAAGGCGTTTCGCTGATGACCGCGCGGCCCTTCCGCGCGCCCCATCATACCCTGTCGCCGGCGGCGCTGGCCGGGGGAGGCACGATCCCGATGCCGGGGGAGATCTCGCTGGCGCATAACGGCGTGCTGTTTCTGGACGAGCTGCCGGAGTTTTCCAAGCCTTCCACCGAGGTGCTGAGGCAGCCGCTGGAGGATCGCTCGGTCACGATCACGCGGGCGACGGGACGGGTCACCTTCCCCTGCTCCTTTATGCTGGTCTGTGCGATGAACCCCTGCCGCTGCGGC
This sequence comes from uncultured Clostridia bacterium, assembly GCA_944384585.1. Lineage (GTDB taxonomy): Bacteria > Bacillota > Clostridia > Oscillospirales > CAG-272 > Colimorpha_A. The sequence continues at coordinate 17,102 of CALWTY010000009.1, forward strand.
TATTTCGGGCATCCCACGCGGGAATGTACCTGCCGGAAGAAGGATATTCAAGAGTATCTGCATAAGATCAGCGGCCCGCTGCTCGATCGGATCGACATCCAGATCGAGGTGCCGCCCCTCTCCTTCGAGGAATTGTCCGACAGCCGCCCCGCCGAATCCTCTTCCGAAATCAGAAAGCGGGTGACTGCGGCGAGAAGGCTGGCGGTCGCGCGATACGCGACGGGCGGGGACAGAGTTTATTCCAACGCCTCGCTCAACGCCCGCCAGATCCGGAAATACTGTACCCCCACCGCCGACGGCGAAAAGCTGCTGCGGAGCGCTTTCGACCGCATGGGACTGTCGGGGCGGGGCTACGATCGGATTCTGCGCGTCGCAAGAACCATTGCCGATCTTGATGGGAGCGAGGAGGTCGGAGCGCGGCATATCGCGGAGGCGATCCAGCTCCGCTCCCTCGACAGAAAATATTGGTAGGACGGCAAAACCCCGCCGTCCGTTCCCGCACTGCCCAAGCGTAAACCCCGCCGCCCGTTCCCGCATTGCCCGAGCGCGAGTCCGCCGATCGCGATCCGCTCCCGCACTGCCCAAGCGTAAACCCCGCCGCCCGCGCCTTCGGACGGCAACAGCCAAGGAGGAAGCCATGCTTCGGAAAAATCAGAACCTGACCGTCACCGTTGACGACATGAACAACCTCGGCGCGGGGATCGCCCGCGAGGAGGGCATGGTGATCTTTGTCCCGGGCGGCGTGACCGGCGACCGGCTCTTCATTAAAATCATCAAGACGGCAAAGGATTACGCCGTCGGGCGGATCGAAGAGCTGCTTGCCCCTTCCCCGCACCGCGTCGAAAGCGCCTGCCCGGTGTCGGGGCGCTGCGGAGGCTGCGCCTTCCGTCAGGTCGGGCGGGAACATGAGCTGGCGCTGAAGAGGTACTTCGTTGCCGCCGCCTTCCGGAAAAACAGGCTGGAGGTCGAGGTGGAGGAGCCCCTGACAGACGGCAGGACGACCGGCTATCGGAACAAGGTGCAGTATCCGATCGCGCCCGACGGCAGCTACGGCTATTATGCCCGCCATTCCCATGAAATCATCCGGAGCGATACCTGCCTGCTCTCCGACCCCGCCTTCGAGCCGATGGCGGCCTTCGTCTCGGACTATCTGCGGAAAAGCGGGGCAAGGCTTCGTCATCTCTTCCTGCGCCGCGGGCAGAGAACGGGGGAGACGATGCTGTGCCTGGTGTCGGCGCAGCCCTCCCTGCCGCAGGAGAAGGCGTTTGCGGAAGAGGCGGCGTCCGCCTTCCCGTCGCTCCGGAGCATCCTGATCAACCATAACCCCGACGATACCAACGTCATCCTCGGGAAAAAGGTCCGCGTGCTGTTCGGGGAGGATCGGATCGAGGATATCCTCTGCGGCTGCCGCTTCGGGATCTCCTCCCTGTCGTTTTATCAGGTCAACCCCGGCGCGGCGGAGCTGCTCTATCGGGAAGCGGCGGCGCGGGTATCTGAGACCGGCGCGAAGAGGCTGGCGGATCTCTATTGCGGCGCGGGTACGATCGGGCTTTCGATGGCAAAGGCCGACCCCTCGCTCTCGGTGACGGGCGTGGAGGTCGTCCCCTCCGCGGTGGAAAATGCCCGCCGCAACGCCCGCCTCAACGGGATCGGAAACGCCGGATTTCTCTGCGCCGATGCGGTGGAGGCGCCGCTTGAAGGTTTTGACTGCGTGATCGTCGATCCGCCGCGCAAGGGGCTGTCCGGCGCGCTGACCGAGCGGCTGATCCGTCAGCGCCCTCCCCGGATCGTCTATGTCTCCTGCGAGCCGGCGACGCTGGCGCGGGACGCGGCGCAGCTGATCGGGGCGGGCTATACGATCGGGCGGGTCACGCCGGTCGATATGTTCCCCGGCACCGGCTCGGTCGAGTGCGTGACCGATTTTACGGCAGATCGGTGACACCCCGCCTTCCTCCGGACGGCGAGGCGCTCCGCCCGCCGAATCCAACAGAACGGGATCGGAATATGAACGAAAAACAGATTTACAATACAAAACAGCGCCGCCTGATCCTCGATTGCATCGCGGAGCTGGGCGGAGAACACTTCACCGCCGCCGACGTGGTGGCGCAGCTCAGCCGGAAGGGAAGCACGGTCGGCCAGGCGACGGTCTATCGCATGATCGACCGCATGGCGGAGCGGGGAGAGCTTCGCAAATATGTGATCGACGGCACGACGGCGGCCTGCTATCAGCTCGTCGGCACGCCGGACGCCGACTGCCGGGAGCATTTTCATCTCAAATGCGAGCGCTGCGGACGGCTGATCCACGTCGAGTGCGAGGAGTTGAGCCGCATCGCCGCCCATATGCGGGAGGAGCACGGCTTCTCGGTCGACAGCTCAAAGACGGTCTTTTACGGGATCTGCGGCAGCTGTAAGCAGGGAAAATAATGCGGGAGACGGGCGCGGCAGACGGTGTCGTGAGCGGCGGCAAACCGGGGGGGAAGCGCGCGGGGACAGCTCACGGTCCCCGACCTTCAGAATCAGGTTTTGGAGAAGGAAAAAACGATCATGGAAAAACCGATCCGGTATGTCAGAGTCTCTGCCGATCACCCCGAATACTGCAGGGCGTTTGAGTCGATGATGTACGAATATATTGATGAGATGAATGAGCATAGCGAACGCCCGCTTCCGAAAGAGTTTCAGAAAAAATGGATCGACAGCATCATTGCCGTGCAAGGGCCGGCAGATCGCCATTTGGAATTGTGCTGTGTCGGGGAAGCGCCGATCGGATTCCTTTACGGGAAAATCGACCATGAAGATCACAAGGGCTTCATTCAACCCGGATACGGATACATTATGGAGTTCTATGTAAAGCCGGAGCATCGCCGCCGGGGGTACGGCAGGAGGATGTTTGCGCGGTTGGAGCGATTGTTCCGGCTTGACGGCGCGGAAAGGATGTACCTGACCGCCGATCCCGTTACCGGGAAGCCGTTCTGGGAGGCGCTGGGGTTTCGGAATACGATGGAAAAATCACCCGAAAACCGACTTTTCATTTACGAAAAGGCACTTGCGCGTCGATAGTTATGGCCGGGATGACGATCCGGCTGTCGGAATGACGGCGGTTCCGATACGGGACCCGGGAGGAATTGCGCCGCTGACCGGGGCGATGGCGTTCCCGGTCGGATTTCGGGTCAAACGGCGTCGCAGGCATCTTTGATTTTGGGTGCCGCAGAGAGTGGCTTTGGAAAAAGGAGTAAATTTTTGCCGCCGCAGCGTATTTTGAGAGCGCTGCGGCGGCTTTTAAACGGATGAATCTGTCGCCTTCCCGAAGGCGGGCATTCAGCAGGCGCGGAATCGAATGCGCGATAGCGCCGAGCGGAAGCGGCGGGGCTTCACAAACGGACAGGTCTGCCGCATGAAGAGGCGGTGAGCCGTCCTTCGTCACGGGGCTTGCGAAGGGCTGTCGGAGGACGCCTCTTCGCCGTCGCCCGGAAGCCGATAGCGGAAGCGATCGAAGCGGGTCAGCCCCATCGCCCGCAGGTACTCCTCACTCCGGCCGCGGTGCGCCTCGGTGTTGAAGCCGGGGATCAGCGGCAGGCGCACGAGGATCTTTTCGCTCCCGACCAGGCGGCAGAGCAGCGAGAGATTGCGGAGCATCCGATCGTTGTCCCTCCCGGTATAGGCGGCGTAGACGGCGGGATCGACGTCCTTGCAGTCGACGAGAAATTCGTCAAACAGTCCGGCGGCAAGGCGGAGATCCTCCTCCGGCACGGCAAGGGAGGTCTCGGCGGTCAGCCTCCATTCTCGGCCGCAGAGCCGTCGGAACTCCTCGAGAAAGGCGGGATAGAGCAGCGGCTCGCCGCCCCCGAAGGTCACCCCGCCGCCCGTCGAGAGGAAATACAGCGCGTCGGGCTTGACGCGGCGGCAGAGCTCCTCGGTCGTGAGAACAAAGGGGGCGCTCCTGTCATCGGCGCACTGCGGATTCAGACAGTAGCGGCAGTGAAGCGGGCAGCCGTGAAAGCCGACCAGCGTCGTTACGCCGCGGCCGTCGCGCCCGATCCGATGGCGGGCGATCCCGATAAAGGGTGCGCGCTCCATCAGCTCCGGAGGCGAAGCTCGACGACGTCGATCAGGCGCTCCTCTCCGGAATAGTAAACGTCGATGAGCAGGTCGGCGGTCATGAAGCGGTCGCCGCCGTTGTCAAGATAGGTATCGGTGATATACTCTCCCCACGCCGCCAACACATCCTCCTCCCGAAAGCCGCTGAGCATCGAGCGGATCTCTACATAGGAGCAGGAGATCAGCTCCGACAGCGCCGGCAGGGAGGGGCGATCATAGGGGACGGCGCCGGAAATCCCGTCGATGGTCAGCGTCTCGCCGTCGGACAACTGCATCGAGACGGACGGGACAAGATCCCCGTCCAGCTGTACCCACTGCTCGGTTCCCGAAGTCAGACTGACGGTGAAGGTGTCGGAGTCGGGGGAGGCGGCAGTTCCGCCGCGCTCGACACAGCCCGACGCGGTGACGGCTGCGGCGGCAATTCCGGCGATCAGGACGGCTTTCCCGGCGGAGCGGCGCCGCTCCAGCTCCCACTCCAGCCGACGAACCTCTTCCTCACATTTCGGACAGGTCCCGGCGCAATCCCCACGGTGGCGGCACTCCGAGACCGCGAGGTCGATGCCGTTCTTTTCTGCGATCTGACGACGGATCTCCTTCAGGATCTTACAGCGTTGTTTTCCGTTCATGATGAAACTCCTTTCAAACGGTGTCGCGGTTTCTTTTGATTTTCGAAGGGTTAGACGGAGGAGACGGGGAAAGGTTCCCTTTGAAGAAAAGATTTAAAGGTAAAGAAGTTAATTTTTGCCGCCGCAGCGTATTTTGAGAGCACTGCGGCGGCTTTTGAACGGATGAATCTGTCTCGCCTTCCTGCAGGCGGGCATTCAGCAGGTGCGGAATCGAATGCGAATTTGCGCCGAGCGGAAGCGGCTGGGCTTCACAAACGGACAGGTCTGCCGCACGAAGAGGCGGTGAGCCGTCCTTCGGAACGGGGCTTTGTCATGGCGCCGCGCTATTTCTTCTTGATCTTCTCCCAATAGGCGCGGGCGGCCTGCTCGGTCTTGTTTTCGCCGTAGAAATAATATTGCTTGTCCTTCAGATCGTCGGGCAGATACTGCTGCTCGACGTAATGATTCTCGAAATCGTGAGGATAGCGATAGCCGTCGTAGCGGTTGGAGGGGCGCATATAGGGCGGGATCGTCTGCCCAAGCCCCGCCTCCACATCGGCCGCCGCCGCGTCGAGGGCGGCGTAGGAGCTGTTGGACTTCGGCGCGGTCGCAAGGAGAACGGCCGCCTCCGCCAGCGGAATGCGCGCTTCGGGAAGGCCGAGATTGTTCGCCATCGTGACGCAGGCGAGGACGATCTGCGCCGCCGCGGGATAGGCAAGGCCGATATCCTCGCAGGCGATGACCTGAAGACGGCGGCAGGCGCCGATCAGATCGCCCCCCGCCAGGATCTTGGCGAGATAGAAGACGGCGGCGTCGGGGTCGGAGCCGCGGATCGATTTCTGAAGGGAGGAGAGCAGATCGTAATGCACCGTCCCCCCGCGGTCGAAGTTCCCGACGACAGACGGCGTGAAGCTCTTCAGCGCCTCCTCGGTCAGTTCCTTCCCGGAGGCGTAGTAGGTGTTCTCCAGCAGATTGATCGCCCGCCGCACGTCGCCTGCCGCCGAGCCCGCAATGCGGAGCAGCAGCGCCTCCTCCGCCGTTTTGCTCCGCCCGGTGCTTTCGTTCAGGAGAAGGAGGGCGCGGCGCAGGGCGGGGAGCATCTCCTCCGCTTCGACGGGCTTGAACTCAAAGACCGCCGAGCGGGAGAGGATGGCGCTGTAGACGTAGAGATAGGGGTTCTCGGTCGTCGAGGCGATGAGGGTGATGCGCCCGTCCTCGATATACTCCAGCAGCGACTGCTGCTGCTTTTTGTTGAAATACTGGATCTCGTCGAGATAGAGCAGGATGCCCTCGCCGCCCAGGAGGGAGGAGGTTTCGGAGGTCACCTCCTTGATGTCGGAGAGGGAGGCGGTGGTGGCGTTGAGCCGCCGCAGCACCATGCCGGAGCCGGCGGCGATAATGCCGGCGGCGGTGGTTTTGCCGGTGCCGGGCGGGCCGTAGAAGATCATGTTGGGGAGATACTGCTGACGGCAGAGCAGCCGAAGCGTGCCGTTTTCCCCGAAGAGATGGGACTGCCCCACCATATCGTCGAAGGAGAGGGGTCTGATCCGCTCCGCGGTCGGGATGTTTGCCATGTCCGCCTCCGTGTCAATCAGAAAATAGGGGGCGCGCGTCGGCGCGCCGATCATAATCATTATACCCTGCGCGTCGGCGCTTGTCAAGGGAGGATTTCGGGCTTGTTCACATAAATTTAATATTTTGCCTATTGCCAAACCGGAGCCTTTGTGGTATAATAAAAGTCAGCCGATACGGAGAAGTACCCAAGTGGTTAAGGGGGCAGTTTGCTAAACTGTTAGACCGGGTTTACCGGTGCAAGGGTTCAAACCCCTTCTTCTCCGCCATCAAAGAAACCTCTTTTGTCTGCCAAGGCAAGAGAGGTTTTTCTGATGTTATGCCGCCTCGGCAGCCGGAACGGTTCTCGGGGGCGCTTTTTGCGTTCGGTTGAAAAATTCCTGTTTTTGCGGGATCAGCAATTGTGTTGATGCTCCCCTCGCCACCTCACATGGGCAAAAACAAGGAAAGAAATCCCAAGGCGGCAAGGAGAACGGTTCCTCTTTGCCGCCTTGTTTTAAATACAATGATTTTTTTGCCTTAGCTTTTCCCATTCGCTCCTGATGATACCGTAATCGGATATATCAAGAAACTCTCCGGTTGAGGTCTTGAAGTATTCACGCTTTGTTCCTTCAAAGGTCAGACCGCACTTTTGAGCAACCCTACCCGAAGCGGGATTTTTAACGGCGTGAGATATTCCGACACGGTTCACACCGACTTCGGAAAACAAAAAGTCAATAACGGCTTTTACTGCTTCAGGCATAAAACCTTGATTCCAATAAGCGTGCCCCATACAGTAGCCAAGCTCCGCATATTCGCTTTTTTCACTTAACCGAACAACGCTGATGTTGCCGATAGGCGTTCCTTCATATTCCATAACCCAATTATATATATTCGGGTTTTCATAGGCAGCACACCAAAGCTCTAAGAGTTGCCTTGTTGCTTCAGGTGATTCGTGCGGACACCAAGTCAGATAACGCGTAACCCTTTCATCATTTGCCCAGTTCTCAAACATTGCTTGCGCATCGTCAACGGTAAATTTTCTTAGTATAAGTCTCTCGGTATGTATAGTTTGTGTTCCTTTATGTGTAATCATTTTTCAGCCCTCCAATCTGTATTCCATTCTGCGGGTACGCTCTGTCATTCCGCAATTCTCATAAAATGCAATCGCATCCTCGTTAAAGCCCCAAACGCCAAGCTCGATAATTTTGCATTTTTTCTCTTGAGCTTTTTGCTTACAGCACTCGAAAAGTCGTTTTCCAATTCCGTTTCTCTGATGAGATTTTAGGACACAAATATCATCAATGTAGAAACAGTCAAAGTCAATGTATGTGGAGTGATTTCTGTAAGATACAATCCAAGCAAAAGCATATCCTACTACATCACCATTATCAGTTTCGGCAATGTAGATAGTGTGTTTCGGATCATTTAACCGTTCTGCAAATGCTTCCTTTGTAAAGTAGCGAGCTTCGGTTTTGAATAAGTCAGGTCTGCCTTTATGGTGTAAGTCTGCGATTTCTTTTTGAAGCGGGCGGATGCGCTCGCAGTCATCTATGACAGCAGTTCGTATATTTATGTTCATTTTCTCTATTCCTTTCTGAATATATCAAGTGTGTGATGAGAGTAACCAATCATATCTTGTCTTTCGCAAATTGCAAGATGATACTTTAAATATAGTTCGTACATTCGGTCATCCATTTTGTCTACGGTTTCTCTCATATGATTTGTGTAGCCATCTGAAGCAACAAAGTGAAGTTGAGTAACATTGATCTCCGAACTGAGTTTATCGATACTTTCCTTCCGCGCTGAGGCGTGACTATATCGGCCTGTTGCTGCGCCGATCTCCAAGACGCGCATATTTGGCTTGAGATACTTTTCCACATATTTCATAGTGGTAAGATATTCCACCATACCGTGTTTAGAGATAAGACGACCATTCTCATCATATCTCTCATAATAGTTTGTTAAGTAGTCTTTTGTTTCCATCTCGAAACCTCCTATAAAAAAGTATAAAAAAACAGTGCAGGCTGAGATTCACTCATAGCTTGCACTGCGTTCAGCTTAATCAAATCAGAAAAACACTCTAATTACTTGAAAAAGGGTATAGCAATGTAAGCCCGTTGTTCTGCCAATAATAAGCAGGGACTGCGGACTGCATAACGACTGAATTATTAAAACGGTCGATACGATTTAACATTGCCTTACCTCCCAAAGAATTTAAAACAGTATACTCCTTTTGCTTTCGGATGTCAAGGAGTTTTAGAAATATCGCCAAAAAAAACGCTCCGATTTCAACACAATAAAATCTTGCAGGTGTTTTTTTGCGTGGCTTCTGCGGTCTGCCTTGCTCCTGCAACTGCCTGCATACCGGTCCTTTCGCGGGAAACCCCCTTTTATGTCTGACAAAGACAAGAGGGTTTTTGATGCTTTCGGGGGCAAAGCAGGGAACGAGCGCTTCGGCGCGCCGCCGGCTTGGACCCCCGCCGCCCACCCGCCCCCGCCATCGCGGAATCACGCACGCGCCAACCGCCCCGCACGCAAAAAAAGCCGCCGGCGGCGGCTTGCGCCCTCCCTGCACGGCGCAGGGAGGGCTGCGTTTATCGATGATCCGGTCACCCGTTGCAGCCGCAGCCGCAGTTATTGCCGTTGCAATAGCAGTACAGGATCACGAGGATGAGGATGAGAATCCAAATGTTGCAGTCGTCGAAAAGATTGCAGAGGCAGCTCATCATAATTTCCGTCCTTTCTCTTGTTTGAAGGCGGCGCGGAACGGGACTCCCGCGTCCTGCGCTTTCGCCTTTCTGATAACAGAATATGCCGCGGAATTCCGCTTGTGAATTCCGCGGCAAAACTGGACGGTTTATCGGAAAACCGATGGATTAATACAGGTTATCGTCGGGGAAGTCTGCCCTGCTTCTCCGAAAAGATCAAGCAGCCCCGACTGCTGGACGGAGACCTTGATTTTTTCGATCAGATTCGTGAGCTCCTCCTCGTTCATCTTGAAGAACTCGACGGAATCGGAGGGGAGGGAGGGCATTTTGTCCTTCGCCAGAATCGTCAGCGTGATATCCAGCTTTCCTTCCGTCTCGCCCGCCTTGAAGGAGGTCACGGTCAGCGAGAAGGAGGATTTGTCGGTCTTGCAGACGCCGCCGATCGAAAGATCATCGATCCCCAACGATCCCCCCCCTATCTCGGAGAGCTTTCCGAGGCGGAGAACGAGGGTGTAGTCGCCGGTCGAGCGGTTGTAGTCGAGCCTCATGATCTCCATCGTGACCCCGCTCATCGAGAAGCAGAGGGTGGTGGTTTCGGTATCGGCCTGCTGCTCGGAGGTCTCAAGGACTATCGAGAAGCCGCTCTCCATCATCGGCGGGACGTCCTCTCCCTCCATGCGGAGGGTGAAGACCGCGCGGTTCTCCTCCGTCAGATCGGCGGAGAGGATCACCGCCGCCATGTCGGAGCCGCTCGGGGAGGAGGTTCCGATGGAGATTTCGGCGCTGCGGATCAGATTTTTCTTATCGGTATGCGCCGTGACGGAGAAGCGGAAGGGAAGCTGATCCAGCTGCTCAAGCAGCTTGTTCAGCCCCTCCTCGGAGGCGAAGAATTCGTCGTATTTCCGAAGAATTTCCGTGATATCCTCGGCGCTGCCCGTCTCGGCGGCCAACCGGCTTCTTTCCAAAATCTTAACGAGCATCGAGCGCAGCTCGTCGTCCTTCTTCGCTTCGGCATACAGCTCGCGGACGATTTCCTTCAGACTCCGGTTTTGGATGACGAGGGAGACGACCTTGCCGCCCTTTTCGGAGGTCAGAGAGGTCTCGGCCTTCTCGTGGAGGATGGACTGAATCAGCTTTTCATATTTGCGAAGCAGCTCCGTCAGCTCCTCTGATAAAGCCTGCGCGCTCTTCACCGATTCAAAATACTTGCCGTCCTCTCCGAACAGCTCCACCATCGAGTAGGGGCTTTCGGGATCGGAGAAGATCGAATCGAGGTAAGCGTCCTTCAGCGTGGTCAGATCGACGCTGTAGGCGGAGGTTCCAAGCAGGGAGGAGGAGAGGGCGAGGCGCTTCTCGCTCGTCCAGAGCCGCAGGTCGGTCGTCTTGCCGCCGACGGTCAGATTCGCCTCGGTCATGCCGCTATCCTTCCCGTAATACTGCTTGACGGAGAAGTTGTCGATCGGGAAGCCGATCCCCGACAGCGTCGGGGTGGCGCGGAAGGTCAGGGCGGCGGAGCCGCTTTTATCGAAAGAGGGGAAGGGAGAACCCGTCCGTTTTTCCAGCGTATCCGACATCGCATCGAAGAGATATTCCGTAGCGGTGGGCTTTTTCTTCAGAAAACAGGAGGACAGGGAGAGTAAAAGCAGGGTCAGAGCCGCGCACAGGATCACGGCGGTCAGGACGCGGCGCTTTTTCGCGGTAGTGTTCATGATACGGCATTTTCCTTTCATTGTCGAATTGGGAAGGCTGCTGCGGCAGCCCTTTTCCTGTTATTATCATAGCATACCGTGTGGAAAATGTCAAGGTATTCGGGGCGGCGGGCGGATTTTTTGCAGGGGATTTTTCATGAATGCAAACAAATGTTCCGATTTCTCTTGACAACGAACATATGTTCGTGATATACTGTAAAAAAACAAATGTTCGCGGAGGTATGAGATGGAACGAACGATCCTGCACTGTGATATGAACAATTTTTTCGCCGCGGTGGAGTGCGTGAAGAATCCCACGCTGCTCGGAAGGCCGATGGCGGTCTGCGGCAGCGTCGAGAACCGGCACGGCATCGTGCTGGCAAAAAATATCCCCGCCAAGGAGTTCGGGGTGACCACCGGCGAGCCGATCTTCCGCGCCAAAGCCAAATGCCCGCAGCTCATCACGGTCGAGCCCGACTACCCTGCCTATCTGCGGATTTCGGAGGCGGCGCAGCGGATCTATGGCGAATACACCGATCTTATCGAGCCCTTCGGCATCGATGAATGCTGGCTGGACGTGACGGGAAGCCGGAGGCTGTTCGGCAGCGGGGAGGAGATCGCGGAAATCCTCCGCCGTCGGATCAGGGAGGAACTGGGGGTGACGATCTCGGTGGGGGTTTCCTTCAATAAAGTCTTTGCCAAGCTCGGCTCGGACATGAAAAAGCCCGACGCCGTCACCGTCATTCCGAGGGAATGCTTCCGGGAGATCGTCTGGAAGCGCCCCGTCAGCGAGCTGCTTGGGGTCGGGGAGGCGACCTGCGCGCGGTTGAGGGACTGCGGGATCTTTACGATCGGGAATCTCGCCAACGCCTATCCGCCGATGCTCCGCGGGAAGCTCGGCGTGAACGGACTGAAGCTGCAGGAGGCCGCCGCAGGGCGGGACGAAAGTCCCGTCGCAAGGGGAGACGCGGTGACCGAGGCGAAGAGCGTCAGCCGCGGCTGCACGCCCTTCCGGGATCTCGTCACGGAGGAGGACGTTCGGGTGATGGCGTTTGCGCTGGCGGAGGAGATCGGGCATGTTCTGCTGGCCTATCGGCAGCGCGCCGGCGGCGTCGGCCTTCTGGTGCGGGATCGCAATCTGAATCATTATCAGTATCAGCGCCGCCTGCAGATGCCGACGGACAGCGCCTCGTTGATTGCGAAGGAGGCGCTGTCGCTGTTTGCCGAAAAGCATTCCTTCCGGATTCCCCTCCGATCGGTGACGGTGTCGGCCATCGGGCTCTGTCGGGCGGATCAGCCGCGGCAGCTTTCCTTTTTTTCGGACGATGCTCCCCTTGAGCGGGCGGAGCGGATCGATCGGGTGATGAACGGCATCAATGCCCGCTTCGGAAAGCATCGGATCCGCTACGGGAGGCTGTTCGGAAGCGATCTTTCCGGGAACAGGGAGGTCTTCGGCTTCTCGGCCCTGACGAAGGATGGGCCGGGGGCGTAAAAAATTCCCGCGCCGCTCCTCCCGCTCCGCCGGCTGTCTATCGCAGCGGGCAGCCGGTCACCAAAGTCCGCGATAAATCGCCGCGATCTCCTCCCCGGTCACGGGGCGGACGGTGTTGGCGGGGCTGCCCGACCGCAGCGCCTCGTCGGTCATCCGATCGATCGCGGCAAAATAAGCCCCGCGATCGATGCCGTATTCCGCCGGCGAGGGGATCCGGACGCGGCGGCAGAGCGACTGCACCGCTCCGATCAGCTTCTCGGCGGCGCCGCTCTGCCGATCCTCCCGCTCTGCCGCTCCGATGACCCGCGCCAGCTCCGCGAAGCGCGCCTCCGCGCCGCTGAGGGCAAAGCGCAGGCAGGAGGGCAGCAGCATGGCGTTTGACAGACCGTGCGGCACATGGAACAGCGCACCGAGCGGGCGGCTCATGCCGTGTACCAGCGTGACTGAGGCGTTGTTGATGGCGATTCCCGCCTCCAGCGCCGCAATCGCCAACTCCCCGCACGCCTCGGCGTCGCTGCCGTCCTCATAGGCGCGCGCAAGAAAACGAAAGCTCCGCCTGACCGCCGACAGACAGACGGCGTCGGTCAGCGGCTGCGCCAGCCGCGACGTATAGGCCTCTATGGCGTGCGTCAGCGCATCCATGCCGGTATAGGCGGTGATCTGCGGCGGCACGGAGCTGCAGAGGGAGGGGTCGACAACGGCCAGATCGGGCAGGAGCGCCCGCCCCTTCAGAAGCAGCTTGGCGCGGCTTTCGGTATCGGTGATGACCGTGAAGCGAGTGGCCTCGCTGCCGGTTCCGGCGGTGGTGGGAACGGCGATCATCGGCGGGCGGGGCAGACGGATGTCCTCCCCGAAGAAGCGGCAGATGCTGCGGCCGGAGGAAACCGATACCGCGATGGCCTTCATGGCGTCAATCGGGCTGCCGCCCCCCATCGCGATCAGAAAGTCGCAGTCTCCCTCCCGGTAAGCCCGCACGCCCTCCCGGATCATGGCGTCGTCCGGCTCCCCGGTGATCCCGCTGAATACCGTATAGCCGATCCCCTCTTCGCTCAACAGCCGCGTCAGCCGCCCGAAGCCCGGCAGACGGCAGACGGTGCGGTCGGTGACGAGCAGGGCTTTTTTTCCGAAGCGCCCGAGCGAATCGGAGATCCGCTCCAGCGCCCCCTCCCCGGTCAGGATCCTTTCGGGGATAAAAAATTCTCCGATCATGCTTGCCTCCCGTTCAGTCGTCGGCGTCGGCCTTCAGAACGGCGTTCAGTATCACGCTTGCCCCCGCCGTACAATGCGAGACCGGCGAGAATTCCGGCTCGCAGTGGGAAAGCCCGTCCTTCGACTGCACGAAGATCATCGTCGTCGGCAGCATATAGGCGGCAAACTGTGCGTCGTGACCGGCGCCGGAATGGATATAGCGATGCCGCACGCCCAGCTCCTCCGCCGCCTCCTTGACATAGGAGACCAGCCGCTTGTCCCAATAGACGGTATCGCGGTTCCATGCCTTCACCGCCTCGCAGCGGCAGCCCGCCCATTCCCGTTCGGTCAGGGAGAGAACGACCTTCAGCACCTTTTGCAGCGCCTCCGGGCTTTCATGCCGCGCGTCGACGGAAAAATCGAAGTAATCGGGCACGCAGGTGTGGACGCAGGGATGGCAGACCACCTCCCCCGTGGTGTAGACGAGATCGGGGATGCCGAGGCGGTCGATCTCCTCGTGCAGCCGGCAGAGCGCCAGCGACGCGGCGTAAAAGGCATCCCGGCGCTTCGGCATGGGGAAGGTCCCCGCGTGGACGGTCTGTCCGTAGAAGCGGAGGCGGTAATTGAACATCCCCAGCACGCAGTCGACCACGCCGATCTTGTCGCCGCTGTCCTCCAGGATCGGGCCCTGCTCGATGTGGGTCTCGAACATACAGCGATACCGCGCGGGGGAGAGGCGGTTATTCTCCTCCCCCTTGAAGCCGCTCTTCTCCAGCGCCTCCCCGAAGGTGGAAACGCCGTCGAGGATGCTTTTCGAGAGGAGCATATCCTCCTTGCGGAACTTGGCGCGGATGTCCTCCGGCAGATAGTCGTAGCAGACGACGCCGGAGCACATCATGGCAGGGGATAGAGCGAGCCCTCCTCGTTGGTCCAGACCATGGCGGTCAGGGGATGACGGTGGGGGATCTTTTCGTTGACGACGGTTTCCAGCACCTCCATCGCGGAGATGACGCCGAGGACGCCGTCGTAATTGCCGCCGTTCTTCACGGAATCGAGATGCGAGCCCATCGCAATCCGCCGGGCATCGGGCTCCGAGCCGGGAATGGTGGCGTAGAGGTTGGCCAGATCGTCGCTCACCACCTCGGCGCCGATGGCCGTCATGCGTCGGATGAATTCCCTGCGCGCCCCGATCGCTTCGGGGGAGAGGGAATAGCGGGTGATGCCGCCGTGTCCGGCGTCTCCGAATCGGGAAAACGTTTTGAGCTTGCCTTCCATCCGCGCTTCACTGCATCGATAGATCATAAGATATCTCCTTTTCTCGGTTTGATTGCCTCCGCCGTCCGACGGGCAGACGACGGAGGAGATGGGGAGGCGCGCCGTTTATCCGGGCAGCCCCGCCGGGCTGCGCCTATTCCGTCAGATCGGCCGGACGGCGGCATTGCTCCAGCAGCGCCAGCACCTCCGCCTCGCTGACCGAAAAGGCTGCCGTCGACTCGGCGGGCTCGGTCTCGAAGATCAGGGTGAAGCGCCCCTTCCGGTCGGACAGGGTGACCGATTCCGGCGGGACGGGAAGCCCCAGCCTCATGCGGAGCGCCTCCTTCCCCCTGACAAATCCGTAGAGCGTGCCGTCCCAGGGGATGCGGTAGCTGAGCTTTTCCGCCGTTTCCGGCCGCAGACGCACCTCAAGAGGGATCTCGGTATAGCCGCCGCTGAGGGTTCGCAGGGAGGAGGGAACCAGCCGTGCGAGCTCCGCCGTCAGAAGCTCCGACAGCAGAGCCTCCTTCATGTTTTCGTAATGCTTCGGCGCCATCTGCCTTCACCTCCTCCCCTTCAGAGCCGTTCGTCCTGCTCCGACAGCACCGTGTCGAGCTTTTCCATCTCTTCGCGGAGCTGATCGGGGGTGATGATCAGCGGCGGGGCGATGAGGATCATGTTTTCGTGCGAATAGGTCATGAAGCCCAGCCTCTTCAGCCTGCCGATCAGCCCGCTCATGACACCCTCCGGGTCTTTTCCGTAAGGGACGAGGGGCTCGCGGGTCTCTTTCGATTTGACAAGCTCGACGGCGGAGAAGAGCCCGAGATAGCGCACGTCCCCGACGCAGCGGTGCTTCTCCTTCAGCCCCTCAAGCAGCTCTCCCAGCACCTTCCCGGAACGATTGACGTTTTCCAGGATGTTCTCCCTGCGGTAGAAATCGAGGCAGGCGATGCCGGCGGCGCAGGCGAGCGGATGTCCGCTGTAGGTCAGCCCGCAGGCGAGGAGATGATTGTCGAAATAGTCTGCGATGCGGCGGGAGACGGCGACGCCGCCGAGCTGCACATAGCCGCAGGTCACGCCCTTGGCAAAGGTGACAAGATCGGGCTTGACGTCAAAATGCTCGAAGGCGAACATTTTTCCGGTCCTGCCGAAGCCCGCCATCACCTCGTCGCAGATCATGACGATGCCGAACTCGTCGCAGAGGCGTCTGACGCCCGCCAGATAGCCCTTCGGGGGGAGGATGACCCCGTTTGAGCCGGTCACGGTCTCCAGCACGACGGCGGCGATGTTGTCGGGATTCTCGTAGAGGAGCTGTTCCCGCAGCTTGGCAAGATAATAGGCGCAGCCCGCCTCCTCCGATCCGAAGCGAAGCGGCTCGCGATAGAGATAGGGATCGAAAAATTTCACAAAGCCGGGAATGCCGGGCTCAAGCGGATAGCGCCGCGGTTCTCCCGTCAGATTGCCCGCTCCGAAGGTGGAGCCGTGATAGCTCCGATAGCGGGAGAAGACCTTCTGACGGCCGGTATAGAGACGGGCGATCTTGACGGCGTTTTCGTTTGCGTCGGCGCCGCCGTTGGTGAAGAAGACCATCCCCATGTTGTCGGGCATCAGCCCGATGATCCGCTCGGCCAGCTCCGCGCGCGGCTCGCTTCCGTAGGAGGGGGAGAGATAGCAGTATTTCTCCGCCTGCTCCTTGATCGCGTCGATGATCGCGCGGTTGCCGTGTCCCACGTTCAGATTGACGAGCTGGGAGGACATATCGGCGTAGCGGTTGCCGTCGAAGTCGTAGAGATAGATCCCCTCCGCCCGTGCGATCGGAAGGGGATCAAGCCCCCGCTGCTTGCTCCAGGATTGCAGACAGCAGCTTGTCTGCTTGCGTTTGATTTCCTCTGCCTTCATAGCAATTGCCCCTTTTCGTTTAGTTTCAGGATCCGGAATGCCGGCATCAGCTCCGCCCGTTCGGTCTGATCCAGCGTCAGCGAGAAGACCTTCTTCGCTCGTCCGAGCTGGTAATTCACGGTGTTTCGGTGAACACCGAGCCGCTGCGCGACGCTCGCCACGCTGCCGTCGGTTTCAATGTGGCTTTCAAGCAGCCTGCCAAACTCCGTCCCATGCTCCCGGTCATAGCGCAGGATTGCGCCGACGGTATGCTCGAGGAAATCCCGGAGCACGGCGCCGTCGGCGGCACAGAGCAGCTTGTCCGAGCCGATCTGACGGTATTCCGCCCGACGGCTATCCCCGGCCTCGGCGTGCAGCAGCGCGGCGCGGGCCTGCTGATACAGCTCCGGGACGCCGACCAGACCCGTCCTCTCCTCCGACAGCCCGATATGAAAGACGATGCCCGCCGGGGCGCAGCTCTTTTCCAGCCGCTCAAGGGAGGCGGTCAGACGGGCCTCCTCCCAGTCCTGCTTGAAGAGGATCAGCGTCTCCCTGTCGGGATAGAGGGCGGTGGGGGAGGAATCGCTGCGGAAGATATGCCAGAGCTTCTCGCTGTTGCTGCGGACGATCCGACCGGTGACGAAGCTGCCCTTCTGCTCGAAGCGGAGCGCCGCCGCGCGCAGGCGGCGGTCGTCGGTAAAGCCGGCGGCGGCAAATACCTCGCGGTATTCCGAGGCATAGCGCCGCTCCCGGATGACCGAGCGGAAGGCGTCTGCGAGCGAGATCTCGCTGCGTTGATTTTCGATGATGCGGGAACAGAAATCATAGGTGATATCGATCACATGAACCCGCCAGGGCAGGGTGAAGATCGGAAAGTCGTTGTCATCGCAGTATTCCAGCACGTTGCGCGGGATATGCGAGATATACGGTCCGATATTGATCACCACGCCGCAGGCGTCCCGTTCCTTCAGATTGCGCACGAAGGCGGTCAGCCGCTCCTCGCCGCTGATATGACCGATCCCGGTGGTGAAGATCAGCTCGTTGCCGTGCAGGAAATCGGGCACCTCCCGATCCTCCACCATATGTACCCAGCGGACGGTGTTGCCAATGCCGCCCCGTCCTGCCGCAAGCTCCATCTGATAGCGGGCCTCGCAGCCCTCGCAGAGCTTTTCCAATGTGATCGCCAAGCAGTTTATCCTCCGATTTCAGGAATGAATGGCCGTCACGGCCTCCCGAAGCGGGGCTTGCGGGAAGCGGGCCGACGGCTTTGCCGTCCGACGGGAGCTTCCGATCGCCCCGGTCGGGCATACCAGCCTGCAAAGCTGACAGCCGACGCAGCGGTCGGGCTTCAGGACCGGGCGCCGCTGCCGCATCCCGATCGCGCCGTGGCCGGCGTCGGAACAGGAGAGCATACAGCGCCCGCAGCCGACGCAGTCGCTGCGGCGGAAGGTCGGGTAGACGATGCTGTCGCGGTCAAGCCCCTCCGGGGAGACGATATGGTCAAGGGCGGCGCCGACCAGACCCTCCGGGGAGGAGAGCCCCTGCCGTGCCAGATAGCGGCGAAGCCCGTCGGTCAGATCGTCGATGATGCGGTAGCCGTACTGCATCACGGCGGTGGTGACCTGAAGATTGAGGCAGCCGAGGGCGATGAAATCGAGCGCGTCGCGCCAGCTTTCGATGCCGCCCATGCCGCTGATCGGCACGCCGCGAAGCGCGCTGCACTGCGCCAGATCGCGGATGAAGCGGAGGGCGATCGGCTTGACGGCCTTGCCGGAATATCCCGATACAGCGCCTCTTCCCCCGACCGCCATGTCGGGCGACAGACTGCCGGGATCGATGGAGAGCAGGCTTTTCACCGTGTTGATGGCGGCCAGCCCGTCCGCGCCGGCGTTGACGGCCGCAATCGCCGCCGGCTCGATGTTGCCGACGTTCGGGGTCATCTTGGCGAGGATCGGGAGGGGGGGCGCCCTTCTGACCGCATTCGTGTAGCGGGCGACCGGCAGGGGGTTCTGTCCGACGTCGGAGCCCAGCCCGTCGCCGCTCATATGGGGACAGCTGAAGTTGCATTCGATGAGATCGACTCCCGCCTCGGTGACCAGCTCCGTCAGCCTGCTCCATTCCTTTTCGTTTTGTCCCATGATGGAGGCGGCAACGATCCGATCGGGGAAATCCCGCTTCAGGCGTCTCAGATGGGCGAGATTCTCCGAAAGGGGCAGATCCGAGATCTGTTCGAGATTCTTGAAGCCGATGAAGGGAGTGCCCTCCTTGCGGAGCGCGTCGAAGCGGGGGGAGACCTCCTTCGGGGTGAGGAAGCCGATCGTTTTGTAGACTGCCCCGGCCCAGCCCGCTCGGAATGCCGAGGCGATCGTATCGTAATGGCCCGCGACGATGGAGGAGGAGAGGAAAAAGGGATTGAGGCAGTCCAGCCCGAGAAATTTCACGCGGAGCGAGGGATCGGAGTCCCCTGCCGAACAAGGCGCGCGGAGTGCAGCATCCGCGGGGGTGCTTCCTCTTGCGGGAAGTTGTGCGCAGAGCGCGCGGATGCGGATCGGACGGTCGTAATGGAGGCAGGCAGCCTCGCAGTCCCCCGGACAATCAAGGCAGACCGCCGCCTCAAGACGCTCCGCGCCCCCCTCCTCGTTTTCAAAGCGCACCGACCGCACCATGCCGGCGGGATCGAAGCTCCTCCGACAGGCGGCGCTGCAGGGCGGCGCCGCACAAAGCAGACAGCGCGCGGCTTCTTCATATGGTTTCAGCATGAGTTCCTCCCGTCCGGCTGCCGATCAGGACAGAACCCGTCTGACAAAGCGTCCCGCGCCCTTTTCACCGAGGAAGCGGCCCTTGTCATAGACGATCCGTCCGCGGGAAAGCACCGTTTCGGGGTAGCCCTGAAGCGTGATCCCCTCCCAGATGGTGTGATCGCAGTCGGAATGCATTTTATCGTTTGTGATGGTGAAGGGCAGGGCGGGATCGTAGATCACAAGATCGGCGTCCTTGCCCACGACGATGCTCCCCTTGTCCGTCAGCCCGAAGAGCTTCGCGGGATTGGACGCGCAAAGCTCCACGGCCTTCTCGTAAGGGATCTTTCCGGTGTTGGCTGCCGAGAGCATATAGGGATACATCACCTCGATCCCCGAGCAGCCGTTCGGGATTTTGGTGAAATCCTCCCGTCCCCAATCCTTCTCGTCGCTCCGGAAGGGGCAGTGATCGGTGGCGATCGTCGGGATATCCCCCCGTCGGATCGCCTCCCAGAGCGCCTGCCTCGATTCCTCTCCCTTGATCGGCGGGGAGCAGACGAAATTGCGTCCGTCGGGACGGGAGTAGACCTCGCTCGTGAATTCCAGGTAATGCGGACAGGTTTCGGCATAGATGGAATAGCCGGCGTCCCGCGCCTCCGTGACGGCGCGGACGCCCTCCCGGTTCGCCAGATGGACGATGTACAGCGGCGTGCCGAGGGATTTCGCCCATTCAATCGCGCGCTTGTCCGCCTCCGCCTCCACGAATTCCGGGCGGGAGAGGTAGTGATGCCGGGCGTCGGTCTTGCCTTCCTTCAGGAACTGCTCGGTGAAGAGCTTGATCATCTCGTTGTTCTCGGCGTGAACCGAGATCAGCGCGCCGCATTCCCCCGCCTTTTTCAGTACCCGGTAGAAGACCCCGTCTGTCACGCCGAAATCGTAGACCATGAAGACCTTGAAGGAGGGCACGCCGTTTTTCACCGCTTCCTCCATCGAATCGAGCAGCCCGCCGGAAACGTCCTTGATCGCGACGTGAAAGGCATAATCGACGACGGCGTTGCCGCGGCAGAGCGCGTCCCGCCGCCTGACCGCCTCCATCATCGTCTCCCCGAAGTCCTGCAGAGCAAAATCCAGCACCGTCGTCGTGCCGCCGCAGGCCGCCGCGCGGGTCCCCGTATAGTAATCGTCGGAGGAAACCGTGCCGCCGAAGGGCATGGCGAGATGGGTATGCGCGTCGATCGCGCCGGGCAGCACCGGCTTCCCCGCCGCATCGAGAACCGCCGCCCCCGCTTCGTCGAGGGAGTCCGCGATCGCGGCGATTTTCCCGTTCGTGATCCCGAGATCCGCCCGAAAGCGCTCCGTCGCCGTGACGATGATTCCGTTTTTGATGATCAGATCCATATTGAACCACCCTTTCCGCCGCTCCGCCGGAAGCGTCCTGCCCCCGGCGGAGCGTCTGTTTTTACTTTTTGTATACCAGCACCAGCCCGGAGCGCTGATAGATCTGCGCCACGTTGATCAGCTCCATGCCGCCGGCATTTGCCGAGATCAGATTGGCGACCCAGGTGACCCCGAAGTCGACGGTGCCGTTGTTGACGGCGGTCGTCTCTCCGATATCGCCGCCGCCCGGAATGATGGTGACGGTGAGGCCGACCTCCTCATAGTAGCCCTTGGCGGCTGCGACGTAGAAGCCCATGAACTGTGCCTGCGGCAGCCATTTGAGCTGGATGCTGACCTCCTTCTTTTCCGGCTCGCCGGGCTCCCCCGTCAGGAAGGAGGCGTCCCGGATATCGTCAAGGGTCAGTCCCTTCAGACGATCGGCAGCCGCCGAATCGCTGAGCTTGATGTATTGCTTTGCAAGATCGAGAGTCTGCTGCATCGCCTCGTCGTCGATGTGGCCGTAATCGGTGACCTTGTTGCCTTTGGTGTCGGTCTCGCAGAGCTTCTTGACCTCCTCCGCCATGTACGCCTGATGCGCGGCCGAGACGGAGGAGCCTGCCGCGAAGACGATCTCCGCCGCCTCTGCGGGATTTGCACAGGCGGTCGCCCAGCCCTTGAGGGAGGCGGAGACGAAGGCGCGGACGGTGTTCGGATTCTCCGCGGCAAATTCCCTGGTGCAGAAGATCATATCCTCCAGCATCGCCACGCCCTGATCGTTCATATCGATGATCCCGATCGAGTCGCCGTAGCCGTATGCCCCCTCGTAATCGTTTTTGACCAGCCCCAGCTCGTTGTAGGTCATGGCGGAGGCGTCTTCTCGCCGCAGGCAGCGGCCGTGAGAAGCAATCCTGCCGTGAGCAGACCCGCAAGTCCCTTTTTCCATAATCCGTTCATAGTTCATTCCCTCTTTTCTTACTTGATATCATCATGAGTCAACGGGTTCGTTTCCTCATAATCAGCTTTTCCGATGCCGTCAGCACCGCAAACAGCACGATGCCGATCAGACAGGAGACGACGATATAGGCCCACGCCGTCGAATACTGCGCCTGCAGAATGCATTCCCTGATCCGCCGCCCCACGCCGGTGATCTTCTCCGCGAAATATTCGCTGACCAGCGCGGCGATGACACAGGACGGTACGCTGACCCGCAGGGAGGTGAAAATATAGGGCAGACTGTTCGGGGCGCGGAGTCGGAGCAGGACGGTGCGCTTGTCGGCGGCGTAGGAGCGCATCAGGTCGAGCGCGAAGGGCTTCAGCTCCGTCAGCCCGCGATAGGCGTTGAGCGTCATCGACGCCACCCCGACCACCGTGACGAGGATCAGCTTCATCACATAGCTTCTGACCGAAACGTCGGTGCTGACGTCCCGCGTCCACTGCAGGATCACCGCCGCCAGCGCGACCGTCGGTACGGCGCTGACCGCTGCCAGAACCGTCAGCCCCGTCGCCCCGAAGCGGGGGGATTCCGTCGCCAGCACCGCCAGCAGATAGCCGATTGCTGAGCCGAGCGCCAGCCCCGGCAGGATGACGCTCAGCGTCGCCCATGCGTCGGCGGCAACGGCGGGGAGGTTGTCGGCCAATACCGACAGGATCCGGGTGGGGAGCGGCAGAATCAGCGTCGTCGTGCGGAGCAGCCGGTGCAGCACCTGACCCTGCCAGAGCGCCAGCAGCAGGACGCCGAAGAGCAGAGGCCAAAGCACCGAGGAGACGGAGGAGGGGCGGAGCTTTTTCATGCGATCACCCCTTTTCCGCCTGACGGCAGCGGCAGATCCGCTTTTCCGCCGCGCCGATCAGGACGAAGGACAGCACGCCGATCACGGCGCTGAGCAGGACGATCTGCCAGAAGACATACCGCGTCATCGCTCCCTTGAGCGACTGCGAGAGCAGACAGCCCAGCCCCACGCCCCCCTGCAGGGTGTCCACCAGGATCGAGGCGGTGAGCGCCATCGGCGCGGCGATCTTCATTCCGGTGAAGAAGGAGGGCAGGCAGGCGGGGATCAGCAGCCTGAAATAGAGGTCGGCGCGGCCTGCGGTGTAGGAGTACATCAGCTCCCGCTGCTCCCGCCCGACCCGCCGGAAGCCTGCCAGCGTATTGGCGGCGACCGGGTAAAAGGTCAGGATCACGGCGATGACGATCCGGCTCGTCCCGATATCGCCGGTCAGCGCCAGAATGATCGGCGCCATTCCCAGCACGGGGATCACCTGGATCAGCATCAGATACGGGTAGGCGATCTGCTCGATCAGGCGGCTGAGATTCATCAGCACCGCCAGAAGAAAGCCCAGCCCCACCCCGATCAGAAAGCCGATGCCCGCCCGCGACAGCGTGGCGGCGGCGTTTGACATCACCAGCTGAAGCGCTGTCTGCGATCCGTTGACGGTCTCGGTGCTGAGGGCGGAGCGGATAATTCCGGAAAGATGCGGCAGCACGTTGACCGGCATCCGCTTGGTGGCTTCGGTGATGAAGGCGAAGATCTCCCGGACGACGGCGATCAGGAGGATCCAAAGCACCGTCATGAAGCGTCGGGAGGAGACGATTTTTCTGATTTTATTCATATGGCATCCTCCTGCGGTTTCATACGCCCTCGAAGGCGGCGCGGATCTTCGCCACATAGGCGATGAACTCGGGGGTATTGCGAAGCTCCGCCGTCCGCGGGCGGGGCAGCTCGATGTCGATGAGCGCCGACAGCCGCCCGGGATGGGGGAAAGCACGCAGACGCGGTCAGAGAGGAAGACCGATTCCTGAATGTTGTGGGTGACAAAGACAATGGTCTTGTCGGTCTTCCGCCAGATCCGAAGCAGATCCTCATGCAGCTTCTCCCGCGTGAATTCGTCCAGCGCCGAGAAGGGCTCGTCCATCAGCAGGATCTCGGGCTGCAGCGCCAGTGCCCGGGCGATCCCGACCCGCTGCTGCATTCCGCCGGAAAGCTGGCGCGGATAGCTGCGGGCAAAATCCTTCAGTCCGACCGGCTCCGGCATCCGCTCTGCCCGCTCCTCGCAGTCCTTTTTCGGCAGACGCATGATCTCAAGCGGCAGCATCACGTTCTTTTTGACGGTCCGCCAATCGTAAAGCACCGCTCCCTGAAAGACGATCCCGTACCGCCGCTTCAGTCTGGCCTCCCGCGGCGATTCCCCGCCGACCAGAACCTCTCCCGTTGTGGGGGTCAGCAGATCGGCGATGATCCTGAGCAGGGTGGTCTTCCCGCAGCCGGAGGGACCGAGCAGCGAGATGAATTCCCCCTTGCCGATCTCCATCGACACGTTCGTCAGCGCCGTCACGTCCTCTCCCGCCGCCGAGCGATAGGTCATCCCGACCTCTTTGAGTACGATCTCGGCCTCGCTCTTCCTTTCCGCCATTCCCATGCATCCCCTTCCGTGAAGCAAAAAGAAAACCGCAGGCATCGCTCCTTTACAACAGGCGCCATTGTCTGCGGTTTTCTGATTTTCCATGCCATCATTATAGCGCTCCCGCCGCCGAATGTCAAACCGGGGAATCGCGTTTTGTCTGTTTGAACAAGCGCTTTTGATTCGCTTTGCGCGATTCTTGCAAATCTGACGGTCACTTTCCGGATGCGAAGCCGATTCCCCGCCTCCCGCACAAACGCCGCCGGGAAAACTTGTGCTGCCGCACAAACGGCGGGAGGGGGACAGGCGGCGGAGGCCGCCGCGCCCTGTCCGGAGCGGGGGAACCCGATGGGCGGCTGTGCGGGGCGGGGAAATCCGATGGGCGGCTGTGCGGGGCGGGGAAATCCGATGAGCGGCTGTGCGGGGCAAACAGGGTGCTCTCGTATGCTCTCGGGGCATGGTAAGACATTTGAAATACGTATTTGATTTTTCGGCGGGGATGCTTTATAATAGAAGCAGAGGGCAGACGCCCTGCGGCGGGCCTCCCGCCTCCCGCGCTGCCCGGCGGAATATTACGATACGGAGGAACGATCATGAACGATTTTATTTATCACAATCCCGACAAGGTGTATTTCGGGAAAAACCAGCTGGAACATCTGTCAGAAGAACTGCTGAAATTCGGGAAAAAGGTTTTGCTGGTCTATGGCGGCGGTTCCATCAAGAAGAACGGGCTGTATGACAGCATCGTGAAGATTGCGGAAGACAGCGGCATTGAGCTGTTTGAGCTTTCCGGCGTAGAGCCGAATCCGAGACACACCACCGCCAACAGAGGCGCTGCGATCTGCAGGGAAAAGAACATCGACGTTGTTCTTGCCGCAGGGGGCGGCTCCGCCATCGACTGCGCGAAGGGGATCGCGGCGGCGGCGCTGACAGAGGACGGAGACGTCTGGCCGCTTGTTTCGGGCGGAGTATGGGTAAAGGAAGCCCTGCCCGTGGTCGCGATCCTCACCAATGCCGCAACCGGCTCGGAAATGGACGGCTGGGCGGTCATCTCCAATATGGAGACCAACGAGAAGATCGGCCTGGGCGGAAGCGCGCTGATCCCGCGGGTGGCTTTTGAAAATCCCGAATACAGCTATACGCTGCCCTCTTATCAGACCGCCTGCGGCGCGTTTGATATCTTCAATCACGTTTTAGATAATTACTATCTGGCAGGCGAAGCAACCTTTGATCTGCTCCTTGATATGCAGGAGGCCGTGATGCGCGCCGTGGTGAAATGGGCGCCTGTCGCCATGAAGGAGCCGGAAAACTATGAAGCCAGAGCCAATCTGATGTGGGCGTCCTCCATGGCGTTAAATACCATTCTCGACGGCGGGACCGTACACGGCTGCGCCTGCCATGCGATGGAGCATGAGCTTTCCGCCTACTATGATATCACGCACGGACACGGCCTTGCCATCGTAACGCCCCGCTGGCTGACCTATATTCTGAACGAGAAGACCGCGCCCGCCATTTACCGCCTTGGTACCAATGTGTTTGGTGTTGGAACAGGATGGAACGCAATGGACGGCGCGAAAAAAGCGATCGACGCGCTTTCGAGCTTCTGTTTCGGCACATTGGGGCTTTTGCCTACACTCACCGATCTGAATATTGATAAAACCCATTTCAAAGCAATGGCGGAGCACGCTTGCATGGGCGGCGTCATCACCGGGCCGATGGAGCTGACCCCCGCCGATGTCGAAAAAATCTACGAAATGTGCCTCTGACGAAGCGGCTCTGCGTCGGAGGAGAAAAAGGAGGATGAACATGAGACGGAACGACAGCGCGGCAGAGAAGGGCAGGGCAGGAAGCGGGAGACGAAGATCGGTTTTCGTCTTGCTGGCGGCGGCGCTGCTGACCCTGTCCGCCTGCGGGAGGCCGACCCCTCCCGCCGGGGGGAGCGATGCCGCAGGCTCGGCGGGGATCCCCACCGGAGGAAGCCTGCCCGCGGGCTCGCAGACCTTGCCCCTCCCCTCTGACGGCAATCCCGGCGGCTTTGATTTTGAGCGTCGCACCGTCCTGCTCAACAGCGGCTATGAAATGCCGATCAATGGGCTCGGCACTTACAGCCTGCACGGCGATGAGTGCAGAAGCTCCGTCCGCTCTGCGCTGGAAAGCGGCGTCCGGCTGATCGATACGGCTTCCGCTTACGGCAACGAGGAGGAGATCGGAGAGGCGATCCGTCAGGCCATCGCCGACGGCATCGTCACGCGGGAGGAGCTGTTCGTGACGACCAAGATCTACCCCGGCAGCGAAATGGCCGACCCGGAAAAGGCAATACAGGCCTGCCTCGATCGGCTGGATATCGGCTATGTCGATCTGATGCTGCTGCACCACCCCGACCCGAACGATGTGAAAGCCTACAAGGCAATGGAACGGTTTGTGAAGGAAGGGAAAATCCGTTCGATCGGTCTTTCCAATTGGTATGTGGAGGAGCTGACTGAATTTTTGCCGCAGGTGGACATTACACCGGCGCCGGTGCAGAATGAGATCCACCCATACTATCAGGAAAACGATGTGATCCCGTTTATTCAGGAAAAAGGCATCGTCGTGCAGGGCTGGTATCCGCTGGGCGGCAGAGGTCATACGGCCGAGCTGCTCGGTGATCCCGTGATCTCGGAGATCGCAGAAGCGCACGGCGTATCTTCTGCACAGGTGATTTTGCGCTGGAACCTGCAAAAAGGCGTTGTGGTGATTCCCGGCTCCGGTAATCCCGACCATATCAGGGAAAATACACAGCTTTACCATTTTGAACTGACCGAGGTCGAAATGAACCGTATCAACGCGCTGGATCGGAACGAGAAGTACGATTGGTACTGATTGCGCCGCTCCCGCCCCCGATCGTCGGTATGCACTGACGCATCGTCGGAGGCGAAGGCTTCCTGCGATGCGCCGACGGGACGCCGCGAACCCGCCGCCCCCGGCGGACACCGCTCCCGCGCCCGCTCGTCGGTATGAGCAGACGCATTGTCGGAGTCGAAGGCTTCCTGCGATGCGCCGACGGGACGCCGCGAACCCGCCGCCCCCGGCGGACATCGCTCCCGCACTTACTTGCCCCGCACTGCGGGGCTTTCCCTTTTTTCCGCCGCCCCCTTCTTTCGCTTTTTTTCAAAAAAGTCTTTTCAAATCCGCAAAAGTGTGGTATGATAAAAAGAAAAGGATTTTATCGCGACGACGGGAGGCTTTCCCCCGCGGCGCGGCGGAGACCAGCTATGATCGAACTTCCCTTCACCATACAAACCGACTCCGAGCGGGAGACCGAGGCGGTCGGAAAGGCCTTCGGCATCTTTCTGCTCGAACGGGGGGAGACCGACGCCTTTCTCGCCATGTACGGCGATCTCGGCGCGGGGAAGACCGCGTTTGTCAGAGGGCTTGCCGAGGCTCTGACTCCCGGCGCGGCGGTCTGCAGCCCCACCTATACGGTGGTCAACGAATACGCGGGGGAGGGGCGGCGGCTCTGCCACTTCGATATGTATCGGATCGGGAGCGAGGAGGATCTCTACTCGATCGGATTTTATGATTACGAGGACTGCGTGATGGCGGTGGAATGGGCGGAAAAAATCCCCTTTGCCCTGCCGGAGCGCTACTATACGCTGACTCTGACCAAGGCGGGGGAGAAGAAACGCCTCCTCTCGCTGCGGGAGGCGGAGGCATGAGGAGGACGGCATGAAGATATTGGCGCTCGATTCGACCGAAAAGACCGTGACGGCGGCGCTTGCCGATGACAGAACGCTTATGGCGGAGGCGGTGGTCAATACCCGCCTGAATCACAGCCGGACCCTGCTGCCGATGGCGGAGGGACTGCTGAAGGCGGCGGGCATGAGCTGGGACGGGATCGATCTCTTCGCCTGCTCCGAAGGGCCGGGCTCCTTTACGGGGGTCAGGATCGGCGCTGCGACGATCAAGGGCCTCGCCTTCGGACGGAACAAGCCCTGCGTGGGCGTCTCGGCACCGGAGGCGATGGCATATCATTTCCTCGGCATGGACGGGATCGTCTGCCCGGTCATGGATGCCAGGCGCTCACAGCTCTACAACGCCCTGTTCCGGGTGTCGGGCACGCGGGTGAGGAGGCTGTGCCCCGATCGCGTGATCGCGGCGGAGGAGCTTCTGACGGAGCTGGTGGGGTCGGAGGAGCCGATCTTCCTCTGCGGAGGCGGCTATGAGATCATGAAGCAGATCTGCGAGGATCAGCCGTGGTTTCGCCCGACGCCGGAGCCGCTCCGGTATCAGAGCGCGTTTGCGGTGGCGCTCTGCGCGCTCGACCGCTATGAGACCGCAGGGGAGGCGGAGGCGGCGGCACTGACCGACAGGTCGCTTGCCCCCTCCTATCTCCGCCCCTCCTCGGCGGAACGAAATAAATTGCTGACATCCGATACGGATGTAGAAAGGACGAGATCATGAACGGTACGGAAAGGATCGCCATCGGCTGCGATCACGGCGCATATCTGCTGAAGGAGCTGGTCAAGCGGCATCTCGATCAGCGCGGCATCGCCTATCTCGACTTCGGCACGAACGGGCCGGAATCGGTGCATTATCCGATCTATGCCCACGCGGTCTGCGAGGCGATCGGGAAAGGGGAGGCGGCGCTCGGCATCCTGCTCTGCAGCACCGGCATCGGTATGAGCATCGCGGCGAACAAGCACCGCGGCATCCGCGCCGCCCTTTGCGCCGACACCTACTCCGCGCGCTATACGAGAATGCATAACGACGCAAACGTCCTCTGCATGGGGGCGCTGACGACGGGGAGCGGGCTGGCGCTCGATATCCTCGACGCCTTCCTCTCGGCGGAATACGAGGGAGGACGGCATCAGACGCGGGTCGATATGATCACGCAGCTGGAAAAGAACGCCTTCGGCGAGGACTGATCCGATGGAAAAGACGGTATGGAAGGGGACGGTACTCACCTCCCCCGTTCCCCCGGTGATGGTGAGCTGCGGCGACGCCGACAAGCCCAACATCCTGACGGTGGCGTGGACGGGGACGGTGAATACCCGCCCGCCGATGACGTATATCTCGGTGCGCCCCGGCCGCTATTCCTACCGGATCCTGAAGGAGCGGGGGGAGTTCGTCATCAATCTGACGACGGAGGCGCTGGTGCGGAAGGCCGATTGGTGCGGCGTTTATACCGGCGCGAAGGTCAATAAATTCGAGCGGTGCCGCCTCACCCCACAGCCCGCCTCCCGCGTCGGCGCGCCGCTGATCGCGGAGTCGCCGGTCAATCTCGAGTGCGTGGTGAAGCAGATCCTGCCCCTCGGCACGCACGATTTGTTTCTTTCGGAGATCGTCGCCGTCGATCTCGACCCGTCGCTGATCGACGGAACCGGGAAGCTGCGCCTGGAGCGCGCGGGGCTGGTGGCTTACGCTCACGGCGATTATTATGCCCTGGGGCGGCGGCTGGGAACCTTCGGCTTCTCGGTCCGAAAAAAGAAGGGTCCTCCACCCGGTTAAACCCGCGACACCCGCCCGATCAAACCCGCGGCGCTCCCGGTCAAGACCCGCGACGCCTGCCCGGTCAAAACCGCCCGCGGACGCCTGACTGCCGCTGCGCAGCTGCCCGCAGAGTCCGGTGCTCTGCTTCCAAACGATTCTTATTTTACAGAGGATACGAATATGAAACGCATTACTGTCAAAGAGCTTTATCAGACCCCCGACCGCTATGCGGGGGAGTGCATCACGGTCGCCGGCTGGTGCCGGTCGATCCGCGCCAACAACAACTTCGGCTTTATCGATCTCAACGACGGAAGCACCCTCCCCTGCCTGCAGGTGGTCTTTGAGGCGGAGAAACTGGAGAATTACCGGGAGATCGCCAGACAGAACGTCGGCGCGTCGGTCGCCGTGACCGGCGTCTTCACGCTGACCCCCGATGCCAAGCAGCCCTTTGAGCTGAAGGCGGGGAGCATCACGGTCACCGGCACCTCCACTCCCGATTATCCCCTTCAGAAAAAGCGCCACAGCGACGAATTCCTCCGCACCATCGCGCACCTCCGTCCCCGTACCAATAAATACGAGGCGGTCTTCCGCGTCCGCTCGGTGGCGGCCTACGCCATCCATCGCTTCTTCCAGGAGCGCAACTTCGTGTACGTCCACACCCCGATCATCACGGGGAGCGACTGCGAGGGCGCGGGGGAGATGTTCCGCGTCACCACCCTCGATCTTGAAAATCTTCCGAAGACCGAGGACGGCAAGGTCGATTTTTCGAAGGACTTCTTCGGCAAAAGCACCAATCTGACGGTGTCGGGACAGCTTAACGTCGAGACCTATGCGATGGCATTTGCCAAGGTCTATACCTTCGGGCCGACCTTCCGCGCCGAGAAATCCAACACCCCGCGCCACGCGGCGGAGTTCTGGATGATGGAGCCGGAGATCGCCTTTGCCGATCTCAACGACGATATGGAGCTGATCGAGGAGATGCTCAAGTATGTCGTGGCGTATATCATGAAGGAATGCCCCTATGAGCTGGAGCTGTTCAACCGCTTCATCGATCCCACCCTGCTCAGCCGTCTGCAGAACATCGTCGAGTCCGAGTTCGTGCGGGTAAGCTATACCGAGGCGGTCGGGCTTGTCAAGAACAGCGGCGTTTCCTTCGAATACCCGCCGGAGTGGGGCATGGATCTGCAGACCGAGCATGAGCGCTATCTGACGGAGAAGGTCTATGGCAAGCCGGTCTTCGTGACTGATTGGCCGCGCGATATCAAGGCGTTTTATATGCGTGTCAACGACGACGGAAAGACGGTGGCAGCCGTCGACCTCCTCGTCCCGGGCGTCGGGGAGCTGGTGGGCGGCTCGCAGCGGGAGGAGCGGCTGGAGGTGCTGCTGGAGAGCATCGACAAGTTCGGACTCAACGGCGACGACTACGGCTGGTACGTCGATCTGCGGCGCTACGGCGGCACGCCGCACGCCGGCTTCGGACTAGGCTTCGAGCGCCTGATCATGTACGTCACCGGTATCGGGAACATCCGCGACGTCGAATCCTTCCCGCGCACGACCGGCTCCGCCGAGTTCTGATCCCGCCGATTCCGCACCGTTTTCCCCCGGGAAGCGCCCCCCTACGGCCTCCTTTTCGGGGGAGAGGTGAATTTTTTGAAAAAATATGCGTCAGACTCTTGCATTTCGGAAAAAAGTATGATAGAATAGATAGGCTTTGATACTATAACTGGTACTGTCGCTGCCGGTCATCCGGCGGCAGACCTCGGGAGGATTTATATACATGGATATCGTAATCGGCATTATTCTGATTCTGGCGGCGATCTTTCTTGTCGTGGCCGTGCTGCTCCAGTCCGGGAAGGACAAGGGTCTTTCCGGAACGCTTTCCGGCAGCTCCTCCGATACGTTTTACGGAAAAAACAAGGGAAATTCGATGGAGAGAATGCTCTCCAAGGCGACGACTGTCATTGCGGTCGTCTTTGTGGCGCTGGTTCTGGTCTCCTTCGTGATCCAGGATGACGCCGACCTCGACAGCATCTACGATCAGCTCACCGCGACGGAGGGAACGACGACGGCGGAGGATGACGGCACCGAAGGATCGAAGGATACCACCGAGGCCGCCGATACCACCGAGCCCGCCGGCACCACCGAGGCGGCCGGCACCACCGAAGCGGCCGGCACCACCGAAGCGGCCGGAACGGACGCGGGCTCCGGGACTGCCGGCGATTCCTCGGCAGCCTCCTGACCGGCGCACCACCGCGCGGTCCATATATCGATCGGTAAGATCCAGAGCGCTCTGCTTCACGGAGCGCTTTTGATTTCAACAAGGCTTTCACGCTTTACAAGACCAAAATCGAAGCGGCGGATCACGGCTGCCGCCCAAAAGGAGAGAAATTATGGTAAAGATCACAAGTCACGGCGTTTTCCTCAAAGAGGGGAAATATCCGGAGGAAAAATGCGGCGTGCCGGCGGAGGAGGCGCGGAAGGGGACGATCGCGTATTCCATCCTCACGGCGCACAATACCTCCGGCAGCGATCGGGAGCTGAAGCTCCGCTTTGACGCAATGGCGTCGCACGACATCACCTATGTCGGCATCATTCAGACCGCCAGAGCCAGCGGGCTGGAAAAATTCCCGATCCCCTATGTCCTGACCAACTGCCACAACAGCCTCTGCGCCGTCGGCGGTACGATCAACGAGGACGACCATCTCTTCGGACTTTCGGCGGCAAAGAAATACGGCGGGATCTACGTTCCCGCACATCAGGCGGTCATCCACTCCTATATGCGGGAGGAGATGGCGGCCTGCGGGAGAATGATCCTCGGCTCGGACAGCCATACCCGCTACGGCGCGCTCGGCACGATGGCGGTCGGGGAGGGCGGCCCGGAGCTGGTGAAGCAGCTCCTCTGCCGCACCTACGATATCCCGATGCCGGAGATCATCGCCGTCAACCTCGTCGGTGCTCCCCGCCCCGGCGTCGGACCGCACGACGTTGCCATCGCGCTCATCGGTGCGGTCTTCTCCTCCGGCTTTGTCAAGAATAAGGTGCTGGAGTTCGTGGGAGAGGGCGTGGCAAGCCTGCCCATCGAGTTCCGCAACGGAATCGACGTGATGACCACCGAGACCACCTGCCTTTCCTCGATCTGGGTCACCGACAGCGAGACTGAAAAATACTATATGCTCCATAACCGCCCCGACGACTTCCGCGAGCTGCGTCCCGCCGACATCGCCTACTACGACGGGATGGTCACGATCGATCTGTCGGCGGTGGAGCCGATGATCGCCCTCCCCTTCCATCCCGGCAACGCCGTCACGATCGACGAGCTGCGCCGCAATCCGAGAGAAGTGCTTGACAGCTTCGGGCTGAATTTCGATTCCAAGATCGACGCGCAGGGACGGCTTCATGTCGATCAGGGCGTGATCGCCGGCTGCGCGGGCGGCATTTACGATAATCTGGTGGCGGCAAATGATATTCTGTCGGGAGGCTCGATCGGAAACGGCGATTTCTCGCTTTCGGTCTATCCCGCCAGCCAGCCGGTGCTGACGCAGCTGATGAAGACGGGGATCGCCGCCGAGCTGCTCAATGCCGGCGTGATCCTCCGCACCGCCTTCTGCGGTCCTTGCTTCGGCGCGGGAGACGTGCCGGGCAACGGCTGCCTCAGCATCCGTCATTCGACAAGAAACTTCCCGAACCGGGAAGGCTCCAAGCCCGGAAACGGGCAGCAGGCCTACGTTGCGCTGATGGACGCGCGCTCCATCGCCGCCACGGCGGCAAACGGCGGCATTCTCACCCCCGCTACCGATCTTAAGATCAATTATTCCCGCCCCGACTATCTCTTTGACGACTCCGCCTACCGCAG
Organism: uncultured Clostridia bacterium; assembly: GCA_944384585.1. Classification (GTDB taxonomy): domain Bacteria; phylum Bacillota; class Clostridia; order Oscillospirales; family CAG-272; genus Colimorpha_A. The sequence goes on from CALWTY010000009.1 coordinate 50,400, forward strand.
CCGCGTCTATCACGGCTTCGGCAAGGCCGATCCCGCGGTCGCGCTCCGTTTCGGGCCGCATATCGCGGATTGGGCGGAGATGCCGCCGCTCGGGGAGACGATTCTGATGAAGGTCTGCTCCTATATCACCGACAGCGTCACGACGACAGACGAGCTGATCCCCTCCGGCGAGACCTCCTCCTACCGCTCCAATCCGCTGAAGCTGGCGGAGTTTGCCCTTTCGAGAAAGGATCCCGACTATGTCGGACGCGCGAAGGCGGCGGTCGCCCTGCCCCCGGAAGCGCCGGTGGCGGCGCGCGTGGCGGCGCTGACAGGCAAGACCGAGCTGCCGCAGATCGGGAGCGTGATCTATGCCCGGAAGCCCGGCGACGGCTCGGCAAGAGAGCAGGCGGCGTCCTGCCAGCGCGTCCTCGGCGGCTCCGCCAATATCGCGCTGGAGTACGCGACCAAGCGCTACCGCAGCAATCTGATCAACTGGGGCATGATCCCCTTTGTCAGCGCGGAGGAGCCTTCGTTTGAGGTGGGAGATTATCTCCTGATCCCCGGCATCCGGCAAGCCATCCTGGACAAGGCGGAGACGGTTTCGGGCTATGTGATCCGTCCCGACGGCAGCGAGACCGGAATCACGCTGCAGATCCCGCCGATGACGGACGACGAGCGCCGGATCATCCTCGACGGCTGCCTGATCAACTATTACCGCGCCGAGAACAGCGGACGCTGACGGCAGGCTGCCGATAAAATAAGATCTCCCCCGTTTTCCGTGATGTTCTTAACGGAGAATTGGTGGGTGGTATGTAACCGGAAGGCGTAAAAACCTTCCGGTTATTACTTTTTATGTGGTTTTGGCTGTGTGCTGTGCGAGGACTTCGATGGCAGGTATTCCGTTTTGTTCGGGAAGCTGGAACGCATAGTGGATGATGATCGGATTACCTGCTGTTCGGGAATACTTCTCAAACTTTTCGTACACCTCTATTCTACGGATAAATACCCGTAGCAGTTCGGGCGTCAGCTTGGGCATCTCGATATACTCCTTTGCCCTGCAGATGAATTCTTGAATGCATTTTTCTCGCATATCCATTCTGCCGATACGCTCCGTAAGTTCTTGTAACTCCCGTTTCTTCTCCGACTGCTCCTGCTCATATCCGCTTGCCATGGTGTCGTAACGTTCGGGTGTGATTCTTCCCGTTACTCTGTCCTCGTATAAGCATTGAATGATGTTGTCAAGATCACGGATGCGTTTATCAAGTTGTACCTTTTCTCTCTTGGCATTTCGATAAAACTTTTCCGCTTCTGTTTCGCCGTTCTTCGCTGCCATCGCGTAGAACTCATCAGGATTATCCCTTGCAAAGGCGGTCACTGTTCTGAGGTTGTGCAGCACGATGGCATCAAGGACGCTCTCTCGGATATAGTGTGCGGTGCATTCGGTCGTTCTTCTTTGGAATCCTCCGCATTGGAAGGCGTTGTTTTCCGGCTTTACGGTTTTCCCTCGGTGCAGATATAACCGCTTGCCGCATTCACCGCAGAAGAGGAATCCTGCATACTTGTCCATCTCGCCTTGCTTGTCGGGGCGTTTCCGTCCGGCAAAGTGCCGTTGCACCATCTCAAAGGTCTTGCGGTCGATGATCGCTTCGTGGGTGTTCTTGAATATGAGAATGTTTTCGGGATCGTTCTTCAACCTTTTCTTCAACTTGTTGGACTTGGAATAGGTTTTGAAGTTTACGGTATCTCCCACGTATTCCTGATTGGACAGCATCTTACGGACGGTGTTCTGCGCCCAATGATACGGTCTGCTCAAATCGGGGTTGCCTGATTTGTTTCTGCTTTTCCTAAAGGCGTATACGCTTGGGCAGAGGATCTTCTCGGCGGATAGTCTGTCGCAGATCTTCACAATGCCGATTCCGCTTGCGTACATTCGAATATCCGTTTTACGATAGGCGCGGTTTCGGGATCGGGGATATACTGTTTCGGGTTATCGGGGTCTTTCATATAGTCGTATGGAATGGTCGTTCCGACCCGTTCTCCGCGCTCGCCCTTGGCACGTTGTACGGCTCTGATCTTACGACTGGTATCACGGGCATAAAAATCATTGAAATAGTTTTAAATGCCGGAGAAGTCGCTGACACCGTTTGCACTGTCCACACCATCGTTAACAGCGATAAAGCGGACACCCTTTTGAGGAAACAGCATTTCCGTGTAAAACCCCACTTGCAGGTAATTTCGTCCCAGCCTCGACATATCTTCTTGTGTCAAGTAGGAACTAAAAAATTTTTGAGATTTTACAAGCCGTTCATAGGTGGACAACCACCAGTGAACGGCTTGCTGCATCTCTATTGAGCCTTGACAGTTGCAATGGCCTTGGCTTCGTCACCGCTGATCTGTTCTTTCGTAGCGACTCGCAGATAAATCACCGCATTCATTTCTTTCCCTCCATATCTTCAAAGATGTCTTTGAACTTCCAAACGATTTCGACGCTGTCCTGTCCGTGAACATAGATAGCGTCGATCAACGCATGGGCAAGCTCGTAGGTAAGCCCCTCGTTCTTCTGGTACTCGCCGAGCACCGCGTCAAGCCTCTCATCAGAGCAAGGATGCTCAGAATCAAGCTCCTGCATCCGCTCATGGCCTTTGCGGATTGCTTCTTCGTTCTCGGCCATCTTTGCGTCTGCCTCTGCTTTCCGCTTGAGGTATTCCGCCTTTGCGATACTGCCGGAAGTGTACTTCTCATATAGCCTGAGTTTGACTGCCTTGAGCTGTTCGGACTGCTTTTGCAGATTGCGGATTGTGTCCGCGCATTCTGAGATCGCAGATTTCCTGCGCTTGCTGATTTCGTGATTCTTCACGGCTTTCTTTTCCGCCAGCGAGAGCATTTGCCCAATCGCATTGTAGGCAGCATTCTCAAGCCATGCTTCGCTGTATCTTTCGCCAACCGGACACTCCGTATCGCGGTCATTTGTCGAGTGCGTACACTGATAGAAATACCCACTCACATTCCTGTTCTTACGCCGGGTCAGGGCGCGTTTGCAGTTGCCGCAGCACACAAGACCCTTGAGCGGATAATAGTGCGGGTTGCGTTTTGGCTTCTTTACACCGCCCCGGATAACTGCCTGAGCCAGTTCAAACTCTTCCTTGCTGACAATGGCTTCGTGCATCCCCTCAACAACAATCCAGTCTTCCTGTTCCAGCCGGATTCTTTTCCTTGAGCCTACACCGCTGGATTTTTGGCGGCGACCTACCGTTGCCCCGGTATAGACATAGTTGATAATGATCTTGTAGACCATTGAGGCCGTCCAGCTTATCTTGTCGCTCATATAGCTGAATTTCTTTTTGTCAGGATGTTTCCCCTTGAAATACTGCCCCGGCGTCGGGATGTTGTCATCGTTCAAACCAAGGGCAATCTGGGAGGTGTTCCTGCCTTCAAGGGCTTCGTCGAAAACCCTGCGCACGACTTCTGCGGCTTCCGGGTCAAGCTTGAGCTTGTTGCGGATTTCCGGGTGAAGCACATAGCCGTAGGGAGCGTAACCGCCCACATACTT
>CALWTY010000010.1 GCA_944384585.1 uncultured Clostridia bacterium
CCTTGATATGGTATTTTTATTCTACCACATCAAGGGGGCTTTTGTCTATTGTCCGTTTTTAACGGACTTGTTCAAGCTTCGGGCAGAGGGGCGTTTTTTCCATGATCGGCGGCTTTTCGCTCGTTATTCCTTTTTCGCGGCTTTAAGCTTGGCATCAAAGATCAGATACAGAACCAATGCCGTCAGCAGGATCGAGATCAGCGCCGTCAGCAGAATAATGAGCGGAATATTGTGCCCGCATTCTCCCGCAGCGTTCGATGAGCCGCTTTCCCCGCTTGTCACGCCGCTCTCACCGGAAAAGGAATTCCCCGACGTGCTTGTCTGGGGGGAGAAATAGACTGCCTTGAGACTGACATCCCCCTCCGGCATCGTAAAGCTGATCTGTCTGGAGTCGGTCTTTTCAATCTCAACGCCCTCAACCTCCCAATGGGAAAACTTCTCTCCCGCTTCATTTTCGGAAGGCGCGGAAGCGGTGACCGAGGCACCGGCCGCATACTGCCCCTCGCTTCCTCCGCCGACCAGCGTTCCGTTTTCCACCCGCACGGTATGCTTGACGATCTCCTTATACTGTGCCGTGAGCTTGACGGGTGAGGCGGGCATCAGGAAACTGACGGGGTTTGCCGTCGGATCCTCAAGGGCAATTCCCTCCGCCTGCCATCCTACAAAGGTCTGCCCCTCGGCGGGGGGATCGGCGGTAACCGTCACCATCTCATTTTCGCAGTACTGCTTGCCGTCGTCACCGGTTTTCCCGCCGCTGACGGTAAGATCATATGCAGGCGGCTGCTCCCCCGTTATCTTGTTCAGCGTGACCGTCAGCTCCTCGATCGTGACGGGATCACGGTTGTCCCCGTAGATCAGACGGAAGAGGAACCAGATCTGCTCGCCGCGCTTCAGGGTATACTCCCCCTCAACGGTCCCCGGAGAGGGATTCAGGATCATGCCGGGATCGCGCCATATGCCGTTGCAGTAAAAGCCAACCTCGGCGTCTCCGCTTGCCCACCAGGAAAAGGCCGTGACCTTATAGCTGTACACGCCGTCAACCGGTGCGGTGAAGACGATGTAGTCAAATACCCCCGCGTTGCAATAGGCAACCGCCTTCCCGTTCTCCAGCGAAAAATGGATGACGGAATCGTTTTTCATTCCGTAGACGGGTCCGGGTTCGCTCAGGACCTCGAAGCGATCGAGGGGGCGCGCGCCGTTCGGCGGGATCTGCGTATTGGTCCAGAACGAGAACGGACCGGCGTTGAGCCGCTGCCCGAAGCCATAGTCCATCAAGCGGAACGCCTGCCCATCCCGAAAGGCAGCGCCGACGGGGAGACAAGCTGACGAAGCGGCAAGGGCAATCAAGACAGCCGCGAGCAGAATTCTGATAATTTTTTTCATACTGTACTCCTTTTCTCAGATGGCGGACAAGGTCCGATACGGTTGGAAGGGTGACGGGAGTTCCGTTTCCGCGGTCGGGTCGGTCAAGGGAGACCGATGTTCAGAACTTCACCGCTGCGAACAGTGCCGAGGCTGCCTCGACAGTAACCTGCACCGTACTGCCGCTCACCGAGGTGACGGTTCCGGTGTTGGGATCATAGAGATCAAAGCCCTTTGCCCCCTCATAGGTCAGGGTCAGGTTCTTTTCGAGATCGTGCGTGTTGACAAGCCAATACAGCGGTGCATCCTGAAGGCGGTATTTCCCGACATACAGCGTCGAGGTCGCGCGATCGATCTGCAGCTTGTCGTCCAGGAATTCCTTGGCGGAGGAGACTGCCTCGTCGATACCGACCGTCTTCAGCCCGGCAGCAAGCGCCTTGACCGACTCGGTATCGTCGAAGGCGTCAGCCAGCGTCGGGGTCCGTCCGATCCAGAGGACAAGCCCGCCGCTTTCCTCAAATTCCTTCAGCTTTTGCATCACGTCGAGCGGGATCACCTCCACGCTCGGCATCAGGATGACGCGGAAGGAAACGTTTTCTGTGAACAGTCTGCCGTTTGAAATTTCCGCCTCCCGGATGAAAATATCGTCCGTGATCGTGAAATCCATCTGCTCGGCAAAGAGGGAAAGGGCAATCCTGCTCATCTGAGGCGCCTGCGCCTGATCCGGTCCGAAGAGCTTTGCGCTGTAGCTCGGCTTGGTATAGGCCTGAACCGTCGCAATCGGATAATACAGCCCGATCTCCCCGTCCCATTCTGCGCTGCGGGAGAGATAGGCAAGGCGTGCCAGATAGTCGATCAGCTCCTTCTCATGACTTTTGAAGAGCCCGCGGCCGACATAGGCGTTGATATGAGAGGCGCCGCAGAAAAAGGCGTTGTTGAGGGAGGTTTTGAAGAGACGGAACTGCTCGTCGGTATACTCCCCGGTCGCGGGAAGATCGGTCGCGCAAAGCTCCATCATCACAAGACGATCCTTGTCCGTCAGCGTAGCGACGGAGGAGACATACTTCACCGCCATAAAGATCGGCCAGCCCTCGCTCATGAAATTTTCGGGCTTCATCGACAGCACGTCGACGCCGGGGATCGACATCTCCCGCAGGCACTGCAGCAGATTGCCGTAATAATACGCATGATAGGTCATGCTCTCCTCCAGAAGACAATGCCCCGAGGAGCTTGTGCCGTTGGCCTCGCAGAATTCGCGGAGCTTTCCGAAATAGGTATCGGAGAGCAGCTCGGCAATCGTCTCGCGGTAGTTGACCCGCACCAACTTCGCCTCGTCGCTGTCGCCCGTAAAGATCAGATGATATTTGTCGGCAACGGAATAGCCGTGCATCTGCTCGAATTTTTCCTCAAAGCCCTCGATCCAGGAGAGCTGGGAATACCGGAAGGTATCGGTGGTGTTCTGATAGACCTCCATCAGACTCGGCTCGTCGGTGAAGATCCCGATCGTATCGGAGAAGCCGCCGAACTGCTCGGCATAGGGCTTATAGGTATTTTGAATAAACGCGTCGACGGCGTCGGGATTGAGAAGGTTCGGATAGTAGGCGGCGCCGTTGCCGTTGTTGGCGGCGTGCGTCCCCTCAAAAAAGACCTTTTCGCAAAAGACATAGAAGGTCCAGCTCCCGCTCGTTCCGGCAAAGCTTGCGTCGGTGTCGTTGAAGATCGCCTCATGCACCTTTCCTCCCGAATCGACGGCATAGGCGCTGTGAATGCGGAGAAGGCCCTCCGGGAGGCTGACTGAGACGGGCGTCATGCCCTCACCTTCCCTCGCCTCGAAGACCAGCCCCTTGGCAAGATATTCGGGATGATCCTTGACGGTAAGACCGCCGGCCTGTGCCGAGGGATATCCCTTCTCGTCATAGAGCCACCAGGTTCCGCCGTTGTTCTTTTCAAGCAGCTCGATCGCCTTGCTCAGGTTCTCAAAGCCTGCGGGATCCTCGACATAGCGCTCGGTAAACGGCACGTTCGTCACGACTCCCCCCACGCCGACATCCTTCATTTCCCGCAGATAGCGCAGAAATTCCGAAATCGACGTGCTGTACTGATTGGCAAAGCCGTGGGCGATATCGTGCCAGCGATAGGCGGGCGCGGGATCGAGAAAGCCCGCGGCGTATTCTTCCTTCTGATATTCCATATGACTGACCTCTTCCGTTGTATCGCCCGACGAGATGCCCCCGTCAGGCGACGTATTGTCTGTCGATGCCGAAGCAGTGTCATCTCCGCTTCCGGACGGAGATCCTTCTCCGCCGTCAAACAGGCCGGTCGCAAAGCAGAGTCCCACCGCCAGCGCCGCGATCAGCAGAAGCGCGGCGGCGATTATCACCGTTTTTTTCATTCTGTCCTCCTTGTCGAATCACTGCGGCGCGTCAGCCGCCCGCATTTTGATTATATCCTGCCGTCGGTCAAAAGTCAATAGATTTCACCGCGATATAAACGATATGCCTACGAACTTGACATTCATCATCCTCTGATTCCTTTGTAGAAAAGCGACGAAAGATCGATTGATCCCAAAGAAAATCCTTGCGGTTAGCCTTGAATCCCCCCGTTCCGGAAGGAAGATAACGCCTCATTCGCCGCATAAACGCCCATGTGTGCCCCGCATTTATAGGCGGTTATTTTTTTGGCATAGGCAATATAGACAAAGGCACGGGCAAAGTATTGACGGGGCGTTTCGGATATGTTACAATCGAAACAGTCACAGAGAATGCGTTCTGTGCAGATATACTTTCAGAGAGAGGTGATCCATGTGAAAATCAAAAACTTTCAGAGAGAGGTGATCCATATGAAAAAGACAACAAAGCTCCTGTCACTGCTTTGTGCCGTCGCAGCAGTCATCATGATGATCCCGATGCAGCTTGCGGTCGGAGCGGAAGAAGTTGTTACGGATCCCGCCGCGGGAACTGTTTACACGCTTGGCGACGCCGGTCTCGGCACGAAAACAAACCTCGGTGTTTTCTCGCTGTTCTATGCCGTTGGTGAGAACGCTGACGGAAGCAACAAGGACGCCGCAATTGCCAAAAACAGACAGCATCTTAACTATATCGGCGAAGCCAAATGGCCGGGCGGTCCCGATTACCTTGTCAATGCGGAGGACAGTGTCAGACACATCAACGGTCCGATTGACACGAACACCCTTTTTGCAGTTAACGCCCTGAATCCCAATCAGCTTCAGGTCATCAGCTTCAAAGCACCGGCTTGCGGAAAATACACATTGTCATATGCGGCCGCTAAGCCGTGGGGCGATGCAAACAGCGAAGTTAATGTCGCGATTCAGGTTGCCGGTGAATTCAAGGCTGAATATGACTATACCGTTACCACCACACAGGGCGGTGCTTCGCACAACGTTGAACTGAAAACCGGCGAAGAAATCAATTTCGTCGTTTACGGCGGATGGGCAGGTTCAAACAACTGGGCTTTCTTCTCGAAATTCCAGATCACCCTTAACGAAGTGACCCACACCGCAAGTGAAGTCCTTGAAGAAAACAGAGTCGAGCCGACCTGCGCCGACGGTTCTGTTGACAAGGTCACCCGCTGCACAAAGTGCAATGCCCTTCTCTCCAAGACCACAGAGATTCTCCCCAAGGTTGCAGACAAGCACAAGGGTCCGGAGCTCACAAGAAACGTGAACGTTGTTCCCGCTACCTGCCAGACCGAAGGCTCTCATGATGTTGAGACCTACTGCGAATACTGCAACACTGTTATTAAGACCGAACCAGTCACCGATCCCAAGCTCACCGACCACACTCCCGAAGCCGGCGATCCGGTGAAGGAAAACGAGGTCGCGGCTACCTGCCACTCCGAGGGCTCCTATGACCTTGTCACAAGGTGCAAGACCTGCGGCGGCGTAATGGCAACCGAGCACAAGACCACCAAAAAGACCGACCACACTCCCGGCGCAGCTGTCAGAGAGAACGAAAATCTTCCGACCGTTGTCGGCAAGGCAGGCTCCTACGACGAGGTCGTTTACTGCTCCGTTCCCGAGTGCAAGGCTGAAATTTCAAGAAAGACCGTAACGGTTTATCTTAAGAAGGTCAATTACACTCTTAAGAACTTCGGAAAGACGACCAATTTCTCTTCAAACAACCTCTCCCTCATGTTCACCACAGCCGGCAACGGCACTGACATCGGCGGAGCAGTCGGTCAGTTTGCAGACACCCTTAAGCCCCTTAACAAGCTTGTTGACATAAGCGGCGGCAAGCGCTACACACTCGGCGGCAATGACAAGTTCATGCACGCAGAGTATGTTGACGGTAAAATGCGCATCTACGCTGAAAACGGCGGCTTCAATGCCATCGTCTTCACCGCTCCCGAGGACGGCACCTACACTTACGAATTCTCCGGCCAGAACGCATGGGGCAACGACATCGAGGTCGCTGTCAACTACAACGGCAACTCTTCCACCTGGGGCAATAGCGTAAACGGCGCATTCGGCAAGTCGCTCACCGCAACCGACACAGTTACCCTCAAGAAGGGCGAAAAGATCTACTTCGTACCGCGTCTCACCGCAGGCGCTTCTCAGGCAGGTCAGAAGGACTACTTCGTTCTGGAAAGCTTCAGCATCTCCCATACTTCCTATACCACCGAATCGCCCGCCACCGGAAACACGCTTCCCTCCGCCCTTCTTCTGACCGCCGTTTCCGCTGTCCTCTGCTTCACCGCGGCGGCAAGGAAGAAAAAAATCCGATAACAGAAAGGCCGATTCTTCATGAAAAAAATCCTGCTTATACTCCTGTCTTCCCTCCTTATATTAAGCGCAGCTGCCTGCGCGAAGGATGATCCCGAAAAAGAAACCGATGCGCTCACCGAACAGCCGACGGAAACCGTTGAGGTCGACCCCTACGAGCATCTTCCCGACAAGACCTACAACGGCGCCGAGTTCCGCATTGCCACCCACAGCGGCAACGGCTACGAATTCTATATGGAAGAAGACAGCTCCGACCCGATCGACAGCGCCCTTTACCGCCGCAACCGCGCCGTGGAGGGACGGTATAACGTTTCCATCGCGCAGATCGTCTCCCCGCCCGGCGATTCACTCTATGCCCATACCGATCTGCTCATGCGGAATATCATGGCGGGGGAATCGGCCTATGATATGATCTCGGCAACCGTCGTCGCCTCCGGCGGCCTCGTCGTCAACGCCTGTCTGCTCGATTGGGCCTCCTTCGAAACCAACCGCCTGGATCAGCCCTGGTGGATTCAGCCGATCAACGACGAATTCGAGATCGAAGGGCACCTCTACACCGCGGTCGGGCACACCTGCATTTCCACGCTCCGCTGGACCTACGCCATCATGTTCAACCGCACGCAGGGCGATGATCTCCAAATCTCCCAGGTCGTCTTTGACGCAATCGACGAGGGAAACTGGACGATCGATTACTTTAACTCTCTGGTCTCGACGATCTATGAGGACATCGACGGGGTCAGCGGCAGATCCGTCGGCGATTTCTACGGCTTCAACGCCGAAGCGCTGACCAATCTTGACATCTTCCAGTTTGCCTTCGACATTCCGATGATCACAAGGGACGATCAAGGGCTGCCGCAGCTCGCCTTCGGAACCGAGAAGACCCACTCCGCCATAGATAAGGTGCTGCAGCTCTACTGGCACAACAACGGCTCCTATATCAGCAAGGACACCGCCGGCATCGAGGGCAAAAACTTCGTTGAGGGACGCTCGGTCTTCGCCATTATGACCCTTGACACCTGCTTCACCGGACTGCGCAATCTGGAGGATAACTATGCCATCCTGCCCTTCCCGAAATATGACGCCGATCAACAGCAGTATATGACGGGGATGATGGACAATTATTCGATCATCGGCATTCCCTTCGACGCCCCCGACGCCGAGATGTCCTCCGTCATCGCGGAGGCCCTGAACATCGAGGCGGAACGGATCATGTATCCCGTCTGGAAGGAGGAATCGCTCTCCAAGAAATTCGTGAGCGACGAATATACCGCCAAGTATCTGGATATTCTTCTGGCGGGAAGAAAAGCCGACATGGGCACGCTGTTCCAGCAGGATCTGGGCAGAATCGCCATGCTCTTCCGCGACATCGTCCGCTCCGAAAACAACACCTTCATGAGCGATTGGGCCGCTTCCAAGGAATCGCTCAACTCCAATCTTCAGATGATCATCGACAAATACCTCGAGAACGCCTCCTGAATTCTTTCCGCCAATCAAAAATCGGATATCCGACGATTCGGATATCCGATTTTTTCATCAGTTCAGAAGCGTACCAACACCGTCACGACCGACAGCGGCTTGACCGTCAGTACCACCCCGCCCTCTTCCGGGGAGGCGGCGGCGATCGGGGTTTCATTGGAATCGGTCAGAAACGCCTCTCTGACCGCCTTTGAGAAGCGGAGGGTGACCCGCTGCTCGCTGCCGCTCTCATCGTAGAGCCGCACCACCGTGCCGGAGCCGTCCTCTGCATTCTTGACGCAGGAGATCTTAACCTGTCCCTCTGTCGTGAGGAAGCTGCCGCGGAGGGGAAGCGTTCCCTTCCGACCGACGCCGGCAACGAAGGGAATCGGATGGTTGAAGAGCTGCGCTTCCTTTTTCATATCGGAGAGCGGCGCCGTCATCACGCCGAGACGGATGGTATGAATGCCGCGCTCGGGATATGGATCGGGGTCATAGGCGCTGCGGATCAGCGTCACCGAGCCGCAATTCTCCCACAAGCGATACCCGTATTTCGAATCACTCACAAGCCCGATGCAGTTCCTCTCCTCCCCGCCGATACCGAGATAGCTGAGCGACGGGATATCGTGCGCCAACGTCTCGCGCTCGATCGTGCCGTAGGGAATATCGCAAAGGCTCTTCCCGTTTGTCCGATAGGAAACCGGGACGGCAAAGGAAAGCTGCGGGATCTTCACCCCCTGTTCCGCCGCCTCGTTCCAGTCGACCGTCAGATCGTACTCCAGCACGCGGCTGTCCTCCTTCAGCATCACCGTCGCCCGCAGAAGCGATGCGCCGAACGTCAGCTCGTAGGAGAGTCGGGAGCAGATCGGATCGAGAATGCTTTCCGTGAGGCGCACGCCGTTTTCGGCATTGAGATTGACCACCTTGCCGTAAGGGCCGACCCGCCAGGAGGTCATACCGTAGCGCGGGTTTTCCTCCACATAACGGAAATACGCGGAGGGCTCCGAAATCAGCGGCCTTCCGGTCTCCTTATCGGTCAGCGAAATCAGGCACATCGTCTTGCTGTCAAATACCGCCTTGATCAGACGGTTCTCAACGGTGATCGGGGCGTCTGTAATGAAATTGTCGCAATGCTCATAGGTCACATAGGTGGGCTTCAGGTGTCCGTCGGCGGCCTTGCGGCGGAGGATCACCGTCGTATAGCCGAACGCAGGGAGCTTGGCTTTGACCAGCAGCTTCAGGAAATTATGTCCCCAATAGCCCTGACCCGTCTCGCAGACGCGGAAGGGCAGGCTTTCTCCGTCGGCGCCGATCATCTCGGCCTCCCCGATCGGCACGGAATAATCCCATACCGTCACCTCCGTGAATTCCTCACGGTCGTAGGCGGTCGTATTGAAAAGGTGGAGTACCCGCACCGCGCCTCTTCCTCTTTCGGTGGCAGGGAAGCGGTAATGGCGGTCCTGCGACTGATAGAAGCCGACGCCGCCTCCCTCCGAGACCGTTCCGCGGTCGGTATCAAAGGCAATGCCGTCGGTATCGATCTTCTCCGCCACCGCGTACATGGCGCGGCTTGCATAGGTGCTGACCGCCGCCAGCGTCTCCTGGAAGCGCCCCATTGCAAATTCCCGCGTCTCCACGGTGCCGGAGCCGGGCAGGATATCGTGGAAATGATTGAAGAGGATATTTCTCCACGCCCCGTCAAGCCGGCTCTGATCCCGCGGCGCGTCCGCCAGCAGCGACGCTCCCGCCGCCAGCGCTTCCGCCTCGTTGATCCTCGCCTCTGCGATGCGGTTTGCCATTTTGATCCTCGACTGGGTGGTATAGCAGCCGGTAAACAGGAAATTCAGTTCCTGTCCGACCTCCGGGATTCCCTCGGTTTTCTCGATCTCCTCAAAGAACCGGCGGAACGTGCCGAAGCGGATATCGGGCGTCAGCGGCCATGAGCGATAGAGCAGAATGCGTTCGATATCGCGGCGCGACGGGCCGCCTCCGTGATCCCCCACCCCGTAGACGCAGAGATAGGTGTTGACCTTCTCCTGACGGCAGAAGCCGGGCACGATCTCGAATTTATTCGTCGTGATCTCGCCGTTGTACCAGACATACTCGCGGTAATTCAGAATGGTTTTGCCGGAGGGCGCTCTGTAACGGTAGATCGTCGGGCCTTCCGAGCCTCGGCAATGATACATATAGCGAATCCCGGCGTCGGAGAGAATCTCCGGGACATTCACGGAGTGCCCGAAGGTATCGGGCACAAAATCAATGCAAAGAGAATCGGGGGAAATGTCGAGCAGATGCGACAGATACTTCTTCGTCTGCAGGATCTGTCTGGTCATCGACTCCCCGTCCGGCATATTCTTGTCGGGCTCCACCCATTCTGCGGCCGTAACCTCCCATCGTCCCTCTCTGATCCTTTCTTTGATCTCCTCCAGCATATCGGGGCGGAATTTCTCAATGATCTCATAGGTGGAGGCCTGCGATTGTGCGAAGGTAAATTCGGGATATTCCCGCATCAGATCCAGAATCGTGCGGAAGGTGTCGACCGTCACGGCGGCGGTCTCGTTATAGCCCCACATCCAGTTCATATCGATATGGGCGTGTGCCACGAACAGCTCCCGATAGCGCTTGGCGACCGGAATCAGATCGGAGAGCTGCTCCTCCGCATGCAGAACCGCGCCCTTCGTGATGACGCCGTCCCGTCCGATCGCCTCAAGCAGCCCATCGGCTGCCGCCTCGATCCTGTCGTTGTACGCGCCGCCGTCCACCTCCGAGATGCCGTCGAGATAGGTCAGCTCCGCGCAGATCCGCTCCGCCCAGATTCCTTCGCGGCGGCGGCAGTCAAGCAGCTTCAACTTTTCAAGATACTTCATTTGATCCCATCCTTTCCTGCTCCGGCACAACAAAAAGACCATTCCGTCCCTGCCGCCGGAGGAATATGCGCAGTCCGAAAGCGCATCTTACCATCTCTATTATAGCAAGCCCTGAAGGAATAGTCTTGAAGTATTTTGTCTTTGTTGTGCATTATTAGGCCGATTTGCCTCTGTGCGCAAAAAATCAATGCTCCTCCCGCACGCCCGTCTCTTCTCCGGGGGCCTTCGGGGGATCGGCAGGCTCACGCGCCCGCAGCCTTTCCCGCAGGCAGTTTGCCGTCACGCCGTATCGGTTCTTGAAGCATCGGCAGAAGTAGGAGTGACTGTTGAAGCCGGCCTCCGCGCTGATGTCAGCAAGGGATGCCGAGGAGCTTCTGATCATCCGATAGGCATATTGCAGCCGTTTGTTGAGCAAATAGGTCTGAAACGTGATCCCGTAGCGCTGTCGGAACAAACGGCTGAAATAAGCGGGAGAAAAGCCCGCCGTCGCCGCCACCTCCCCCTCGGTAATCGGCAGTCGGAAATTCTTTTCGATATATTGCAGCTCCGGACAGACCGGCATTGCGCGCTCCTCCCCGCCGCGCTCCTTCCGGCAGGCACGGAGCGCCGTGATCACAATCTTGGCAAGGATGCTCCTGACCAGCGCATCCTTCTCACGCCCCTCCCCCTCGCACTCGGAAAACAACTCGGCAAACTCCCGACACAGCTTGTCGAAAACCGCCTCGCGGGAGCAGTCCAGCTGCCGTCCCGACAGCTCGCGCAGAAGCCGAAGGGTGTCGGCATCGGGGAAGCATTCGCTGAAATGGAAGCTGTAGGTCGACAGGCGCTCCCCCTTTGCCGCTTCGATCGGATACGCATGAAAATCGGAATTGCTCAGAATCGTGAGCGTCCCGCGGCCGCAAGGCCGCTCCACGCCGTTAAGAATCTGACGGCAGCTGCCGTCGGAAACAAAGTCAAGCTCATAAAAATTGTGCCAGTGCATCTGCACGCCGACCGACGTCTCGATGCGGAGCGCATAATATTCCGCCGCCTCGGATGCGGGATCGGGAGTCTCGATCCGCCACGGCAGCTCCGCTGTGCTTCTGCTCATCAGACGCCTCCCTTTCAAAGAAGAATCCGAATGACGGTAACGCTGATCTGCGCTCTGCCGTCAAGCGCTCCCTCCTCCCCCACCGTTTTCAGGGTAATCGTATAGGTTCCCGCCTCCAGCTTCACCGTCTCGGAAAGAGAAGGCGTTTTGCCCGGGGAGGAGGTGAGAACCGTCTCTCCGTCCCGATGAAGAGTCAGCACCGCGTCCCGGTCGGATATTGCCATGACCGAGAAGGAATAGGTTCCCTCCTCAAGCTCCAGATCCATGCTTTTGGTCAGCCCTTCCTCATAGACGAATTCCTCCTGCCGCATGGCCACGATCTGTACGGAGGTCGCGACAATCGTCATATAGCCGACGGCGGAAAGCGCCACGGAGGAGATCAGCACCGCGACCGTCGCCTTGGTCGGTGATTTTTTCTTGAGAAACCACGTCCCGCAGAAATAGAGCGCCGCCGTCGCGATTCCGAGATAAAACAGGACATACCCTGCCGTCTGGGGGATCGAAAGGGAGGTCAGAACCTCCTCCGCCCCTTCCCCCGACGACCCGATCCGATAAACGGCGACAACCGAGAGGGCGTTATTGAAGAAATGCAGCAGAATCGGGATCAGCAGCGACCCCGATTTCAGGGCGATAAAGGCAAACAGCGCCCCCATGGTCGCAGTCGGCAGGAAGGCATACAGATCCATATGAAGAATCCCGAACGCTGCGCCCACCGCTAAAATGACCGGCCAATCCTTCTTCAGGGATTTCATCGAGGAGAGCAAAAATCCGCGGCAGAAGATCTCCTCGCAGAGCGCGGGGACGACGGCAATCACCAGGATCGCCACGAGGGGCGGCATCGCCAAAACCGACTGATTGATGGCGTCCTCCCGATCGGAGAAATCGGGAATCAAGCGGCTGGTGATCATATTGATCGCGCCGTTGAGCATCATCGTGCCGATATACAGTCCGACCGAGGCAAAAAACATCCGGATCGGCGGCAGTCGGAAGGGAAGCGATTCCCTGATGTCGGCGCGCGCGATGAGGATGATCGCGAATCCGGCCAGCGGGATCATCAGTTCGCTCAGCACCGTATACCAGACGCCGAGCGTCCTTCCGACCACGCCTCCCAAAAGCCCTGCCGCGATCAGAAGAAGGAAAACAACGACAAGACCGATCAGACCGTGTACCGGTCTGAGTTCTTTTTTATCATTCATCGGAAACCTCCGTTCTCTTTTGCCGCATCAAACCGCTCTCCCGGGCGGACAGCGATTCGGGGACAGAAAAAAAGGCGGCAAATGAAACGATACCAAAAAAGATGCCTCCTGATATGCCTCATCTGCCGCCCGATCCTGTTACGATCAGCCGAGCTTCGCTGCGTTGACCTTTACGCCGGGTCCCATGGTGGAAGCCACGACGCAGCTCTTGATATACTGTCCCTTTGCCGAAGCGGGCTTCGCCTTGATCACGGCGCCCATCAAAGCGTTGAAGTTCTCAACCAGCTTTTCCGAGCCGAAGGAAGCCTTTCCGATCGGGCAATGGATGATATTGTTTCTGTCAAGACGGTATTCGATCTTACCGGCCTTGGCCTCGGTCACGGCACGACCGACGTCGGGGGTTACCGTTCCCGCCTTGGGGTTCGGCATCAGGCCCTTCGGTCCGAGCACACGTCCGAGACGACCGATCACGCCCATCATATCGGGAGAAGCGATCACGACGTCAAATTCGAACCAGTTCTCCTTCATGATCTTCTCGACGTAGTCGGTGTCACCGACGTAATCCGCACCTGCCTCGCGGGCAGCGTCAGCCTTGTCTCCCTTGGCAAAGACCAGTGTTCTGACCTTCTTGCCGGTTCCGTTGGGGAGCACGACCGCGCCTCTGACCTGCTGGTCGGCATGACGGGAGTCAACGCCGAGGCGGATATGCATCTCGACGGTCTCGTCGAACTTCGCTTTTGCAGTTTGGCAGACGAGGTCAAGCGCCTCATTCGAATCATAAAGCTTTGCCTTATCAATCAGCTTGGAGCTGTCCGTATATTTCTTTCCCATGTTTCCTTACCTCCCGCTCAGTCCGCAACCGTAACGCCCATGCTTCTCGCAGTGCCGGCAATCATGCTCATGGCAGTTTCGAGAGAGCCTGCGTTCAGGTCAGGCATTTTGGTCTCTGCAATCTGTTTGATCTGTTCCTTGGTGATCGTAGCCACCTTGGTCTTGTTCGGGACGGCGGAGGCGGTCTCGATGCCGCAGGCCTTCTTGATCAGAACGGCGGCAGGGGGGGTCTTGGTGATGAAGGAGAAGGAACGGTCGGCATAAATCGTGATCACAACCGGGATGATCAGACCGATGCTGTTCTTCGTTCTTTCATTGAATTCCTTGACGAAATTCATTCCGTTGACGCCGTAAGGGCCGAGCGCAGGACCGACAGGGGGCTGCATGGTCGCCTTTCCGGCATTCAGCTGGAGCTTTACGATACCGACTATTTTCTTTGCCATTTTTCTTACCTCCAAATGTGGTTATCCTACGGAAGAATGCATAATTTTCTTCCTCCCACTCCGCGGATCGATCGCCGCGGATCCGATGCTTGCTCTGACGATTATTTGTAGAGCTTTTCTGCAGATTCCGAATCCAGCTCGAGCGGAGTCTCGCGTCCGAACATGGAAACCAGAACCTTGATTTTCTTTTTGTCCTCGGAGATCTCTTCGACCGTTCCGATATAGCCCTTGAGAGGACCGTTTTTGACGGTGACGCTGTCCCCCACCTCATAATCGAGGCGGATGGTGCGGATTTCGACGCCGATGGCGGCGACCTCCTCGTCGGTCAGCGGCACGGGCTTCGATCCCGGGCCGACAAAGCCCGTCACGCCTCTGATGTTGCGGACGACGTGCCACGTCGCGTCGCTCATCTTCATTTTGACAAGCACATAGCTCGGGAAGATCTTGTTTTCGATCTCCTTTTCGACGGGATTGCCTTCCTCGTCGGTTCCGGCCTCTTCCTTGACGATTTCCACCGGGATACGGACGTCCATAATGACATCCTGAAGACCGCGGTTCTCGATGATCTTTTCGAGATTCGCCTTGACCTTGTTCTCATACCCGGAATAGGTATGCGCCACATACCATCTCGGTTCCGAGCTTATTTCATCAAAATCGCTCATGCCGCCCTCCGCTCAGACAAGGCTGCCGAGCCACATGATCAGGTTGGAGAGACCGAGGTCGAGAAGGCTGACGGCTGCGCTCACCACCACCAGGCAGACGATCACAAGACCGGTGCTTTTGATGGTCTGCTTTCTGCTGTACCACACGACCTTATTCATCTCGCCCTTGTAGCCCTTGAAGAACTGCTTGATGCGTTCGGCGACGGAGGGCTTGCCGCTTTTGGCCGGTTTTTTCTTCCCGCCCTTCGCCGCATCCTTGTCGGCTGCGGTCTCAACGGCAGTTTTGTTTTCGGTTTCCGCCATTCTCATGCCCTCCTTACTTGGTTTCCTTGTGGACGGTATGCTTTTTGCAGAAACGGCAATACTTGCTCATTTCAAGTCTGTCAGGGTCATTTTTCTTGTTCTTCATCGTGTCATAGTTGCGCTGCTTGCATTCGCTGCACGCCATTGTGATTCTGACTCTCATATTTTCCTCCCGATATGATTGACGCAGCCGTTCCGGACCGAGTCATCCGGCGCGGACAGCATCTGATTGATTATCTCCCTCGACGCGGAGAATACAACAAAAAAGCCTCCCCGCAGAGGTATATTCAGTGTACCACATCTTTTGCCTTTTGTCAAGGAAAATATGAAAAAATCCTCATCTTCCGCGAAAAATTTCAAAATCCCGTTGCATTTCCCGCCGCCGCGTGCTATAATATGAGAATGATAATCATTTTCAAAAAAAGGAGCCGCCATGTCACTCATCAGTTGCAGCGGGCTGTCCCTCTCCTACGACGGCCGTCGGGTTCTGTCGGAGCTGACCTTCACGGTAGAGCGGGGAGATTATCTCTGCATCGTCGGAGAAAACGGTTCGGGCAAAAGCACGCTCATCAAGGCGCTGCTCGGTCTGAAGACCCCCGCCGCCGGCACGATACGGTTCGGGGAGGGGCTGAAAAGCAGCGAAATCGGCTATCTTCCACAAAAAACCGAGGCACAAAGCGATTTTCCCGCCTCGGTCTTTGAGGTCGTCCTGTCCGGTCGCCTCAACGCCCGCCGGTTTTCCCCGTTTTATTCAAAGGAAGACAAGGCGGAGGCCGCGGAGCAGCTTGCGAGGCTGGGGATCGCCTCCCTCCGCAGCCGCAGCTTCTCGGAACTGTCGGGGGGACAGCAGCAGCGCGTCCTGCTCGCCCGCGCCCTCTGCGCCACCAAAAAGCTGATCCTTCTCGACGAGCCGGTCGCGGGCCTTGACCCGGAGGTGAGCCGCGAATTCTATTCGATCATCCGAAGCGTCAACGCCGAGGGGATCACGGTCATCATGGTCTCACACGACCTTGTGCCCGCGCTGCACGCCGCCACCGCGGTGCTGCGGCTCGACGGCGGACACTGCCGCCGGTATCGTCCGGAGGAATTCCTTGCGTCGCTCGCAGAGCGGAAGGAGGAAGCATGAACGCGCTCCTCACCTCTCTCGGAGAGATGTTCTCCCTCTCCTTCATGCGCTGCGCGCTGCTGGCCGGCGTCCTGATCTCGGTCTGCGCTTCCCTGCTCGGCGTCACGCTGGTACTGAAGCGCTATTCGATGATCGGGGATGGGCTTTCCCACGTCGCCTTCGGGAGTCTGGCCGTCGCCACCGCCCTGCATACCGCCCCGCTCCGCTTTTCGATCCCGATCGTGATCCTTGCCGCCTTCCTGCTCCTCCGTCTCAACGAAAAGGGGAAGATCAAGGGGGATGCGATCACGGCCATGATTTCGACGGGAGCGCTGGCGATCGGAGTCATGGCGGTCTCCCTCTCGACCGGCATGAATATCGATATCTACAACTATATGTTCGGCAGCATTCTCGCCCTGACCGGGAGCGATCTGCTTCTCAGCGTCGCGCTTGCGGCCGTCGTCATCCCCGCCTATCTCCTGCTCGGCAGCCGGATATTTTCCGTCACCTTTGATCCTGCCTTCGCGCACGCGACCGGTATCCGGACCGGCCTCTACGACACGGTGATCGCCGTTATGACCGCCCTCACGATCGTGCTGGGAATGCGGCTGATGGGAACGCTTCTGATCTCAAGCCTCATCGTCTTTCCGCCGCTCACGGCCATGCGGGTCCTCCGCAGCTTCCGCGGGACGGTCATCGCCTCCGCGCTGCTGCCGGTGGTCAGCTTCCCGGCAGGGCTGATCCTCTCCTATTACCGCGCCACCCCGCCCGGCGCCAGCGTGGTCTGCGTCAATCTGCTGCTCTTTCTGCTCTTTTGTCTGATCGGGCTGCTCGTCAGGCGGAGGCGAGGCTGATCTGCCCGCCGTTCCCGCGATTCGCTCTGTGAAAGCCGGTCCCTCACCGTTCCCGCGATTCGCTCTGTGACAGTCGATCCTCACCGTTCCCGCGCGATTCGCTCTGTGAAAGCCGATCCCTCACCGTTCCCGCGATTCGCTCTGTGAAAGCCGTTCCGACTAAAAAACCGTCCTCCGCAGGCATCCTCCCGCGAAGGACGGTTGTTATTTTACAGAGCGCCGCGATCGGCAAGGAGCTTCTTGATGCTGACGATCTTCACGCAGAGCGCAAACAGCTCGGTTGCCATCTTCAGATCGGCAAGGGGTGGATAGGAGGGCGCGATGCGGATGTTCGAATCGTGGGGATCTTTTCCGTAGGGATAGGTCGCGCCTGCGCCGGTCATGACGACCCCCGCCTTCTTGCAGCGGCTCACGATTTCCTTGGCGCAGCCGTCCATCGAGTCGAAGGAGATGAAATAGCCGCCCTTCGGCCTCGTCCAGCTTCCGATCTCAAGCCCGCCGAGCTCCCGATCGAGGATCTCAATGACCGCCTCGAATTTGGGGCGGAGAATATCGGCGTGCCGCCGCATATGTTCCCGCATTCCCTGAATATCGCGGAAGAAGCGGACATGGCGGAGCTGATTCACCTTATCGTGTCCGATGGTCTGGATCGCAAGCTGCTGTTTGATATCGTCGAGGTTATTGTGGGAGGCCGCGATCGCCGCGATTCCCGAGCCCGGGAAGCTGATCTTGGAGGTCGAGGCAAATTTATAGACCATATCGGGATTTCCCGCACGGCGGCACTCATCGAGGATCTCCGGGATGTAATCCTCCTCATCATAAAGATGATGGATCGTATAGGCATTGTCCCAATAGATCCTGAAATCCTTCGCCTTCGGCTTCAGCGCAGCGAAGCGTCTGACCGTCTCGTCGGAATAGGAATAGCCCTGCGGATTGGAGTATTTCGGTACACACCAGATGCCCTTGACCGCCTCATCCTCCGAGACATACTTCTCCACCAGATCCATATCCGGCCCCTCTGAGGACATGGGGATATTGATCATCTCGATCCCGAAGTATTCCGTAATCGCAAAATGACGGTCATAGCCCGGAACGGGGCAAAGAAATTTCACCCGATCGAGACGGCACCACGGGGTATTCCCCATCACGCCGTGGGTATAGGAGCGTGAAACGGTATCGTACATCACGTTGAGGCTGGAGTTGCCGTAGATAATGATGTTGTCGGCAGGCACCTCCATCATATCCCCGAGGAGCTGCTTGGCCTCCGCGATCCCGTCAAGCACGCCGTAATTGCGGCAATCGGTGCCGTCCTCGCAGATCAGATCGTCGTCGCTCCCGAGAATATCCATCATGCCCATTGAAAGATCGAGTTGTTCGTTGCTGGGCTTCCCTCTCGCCATATTGAGCTGAAGATTCAGCCCCTGATACTCTTTGTATACCGATTTGAGAGACACAAGAAGCGATTGCAGCTCTTCTGTCTGGAGTTTGCTGTATGGAACCATAAATCATTTACCCCGTCTCGTTGCAAGACGTCTTTCCTATGCGTATTTCTATTTTTCCGTTTCCTCCAGCATTTCGTTCAAATGCTTGGAGAGAAGTGCGAGGGAGCAGGCCATGTTTTCGTTCTGAACCAGCACCCCTTCCCGGACCGTGATATGAGCGGGGGCAAAATTCCATACCGCCTTGATCCCGGCCTCCATCAGAAGGTCGCAGGATTTCTGCGCCGCCTGAGCCGGCGTCGTGATCACGCCGATCCGTATTCCCTTTTCGCGGCAGAAGGCAGGCAGATTTTCCATCGGGTAGACCGGCTTCCCGCTCACCTCCCGACCGACAATCTCCTCCGCCACATCAAAGCCCGCCACGATCCGCAGGCCGTACTCCCGGAAGCCCCGGTAGGACATCAGCGCCCGCCCGAGATTCCCGCAGCCCACCATCACCGCGTCGTTGACGGAATTGTAGCCGAGAAATTCCTTCAGATCCGCGATCAGATTCCGGATATTGTAGCCCACCTTGGGTCTGCCGCCCGAGCTGACCGCCGACAGATCCTTCCTGACCTGCACGTCGTTCAGCCCCAGCGCCTTTGCGATCTCCGTTGAGGAAATATTCCCGTTTTCGTCAAGGGTCTTCAGATAATTCAGATAAGTCGGAAGGCGCTGAAGCGTATTGACAGACACCTGCTGAGAATATTCCATATCGTCCTCCTGTCATACTGTGCGGGCAGGATCGGCCCGCGGATTGATACGATGCGATTGAATGTGTTCGCCGTCGGGGATTGCCGCGGCGCGGCAATCCCCGCTGCGTTCAGAACAGAACGATCAGGAACTGAGAGATCAGGACGACCGCGATGAGCGCCACCGGATAGGTCGCCGCATACGCCGACGCCACGTCCTCCGTTCCGCAGACGTTGATCAGCGTCCCGAGCGCGGGCGTGCTGGTCATACCGCCGGTCAGAGAACCGAGATTGTTGAGCAGGCTGAGCTTCAGCACATACTTGGCAAACAGGAAGCCGATGATCATCGGAACGACGGTCATAATCACGCCGTACAGGAAGTACTGTACGTCAAACAGCTCAAGGAAGCCCGCGCCTCCCGCAACGCCCGCGCCGATCAGGAAGAACATCAGTCCCAGCTCACGGAAGAGCTTGAGAACCGATTCCTTCGGCATCAGGTTGACCCGGCCGCAGCGTCCGAAATGCCCCATGATCAGCGAGATCATCAGGCATCCGCCGGTCGTCGTCAGCGAGAAGCAGGTCCCGTCCAGTCCTTTTCCCGAGAGCGGGATCTCGATCATGCCGACAAACGTGCCGAGAACGGCGGCCAGCGCGAAGGGCATCAGGCCGTGTCCGTCGATATCGATCAGCTTTCCGACGGACTTCTTCTTGTCCCGTCCGTCGTCGGCAATCACGATCTTGGAGCGTTCCGCCGCCATATCGGCGCGGACGAGCTTCGGAATGAGCTGCACGAACAGCACCACGCCCACCACACCGAAGATGTAGGCGATCCCGTGCCCGACGGCAACCGCGTTCTCATATTCGGGGCTTACGGTAGCCTTGGCCGCCGAGAAGGCCGGAGTGGAGGTAAGGGAGCCGGAGAGCAGCCCCACCACCATCGCGGTCAGCTCCTCGTTGCCGGAGGCGACCTCCGTCGCACGGCCGAGGTAGATGCAGCCGACGGCGGCAAGCCCGCCCGCCAGAATCACCACCAGGCCGATCATCACATAGGATTTGAAGTTTTTCTTCATATTGCCGAAAAACTTCGGTCCTGCAATAAAGCCGACCGCCGTCACGAAGAGGATCAGACCGAGATTTTCCACGATCTTGAGGGCATTTGAGGTATAATGCACCGCCGCCTCTCCCGACTTGACGACAAGCTGCGCATCGAGCTTGTCGTACAGGAAGCATCCGAAGATCAGCGCCACGATGAAGACGGCAGCGTCTCCCAGCGCCACTCCCTTGATCGTGATCCGACCGAGGACATAACCGACCGCCGCAATGGCAAAGATGCAGAACATAAAGAAGGTAATGCCCGTGATCGGGATCACACCGCCGAATAAAGTCATTTCCTCACACTCCTTTTCAGAATGCTTTTTCTGTCAGATTGGGGTTTCCGTGCGTATAAGTGGGCAGCAGCTTGGGGGAAACCATATCGGTGCTGATCCCCGCCGCCTTCATCTCCTCCGCAAAGCGGGTGATATGCGCCAGCGTCAGTTTTCCGACCGTGACGTCCTTGTAGTGCGCAGAGGCCGCCTTGCCGGCGTCCCGTCCGAAGACGATGATATCGAGCAGGGAGTTGCCCATCAGACGGTTTCTGCCGTGGATCCCGCCGACCGCCTCGCCGGCGACATAGAGGTTTTCGACCTGCGTCGTCATGCAATCGGGGCGGATATCAAGGCCGCCGTTCTGGTAGTGAAGGGTCGGATAGACAAGGATCGGCTCTTTTCTGATATCGATCCCGTATTTGGCGAACATTCTGAGCATGGCGGGAATGCGCTTCTCGATCGTACCCTCACCGTTCTTCAGCTCGATCATCGGGGTATCCAGCCATACGCCGATTCCGTCGTCGGTATGCACGCCCTTGCCGCGGTCGGAACATTCTCTGATGATGGAGGCAGCCGCCACGTCTCTGGTCTCAAGGGGATGCATAAAGGCTTCGCCGTCGCAGTTGATCAGCTTCGCGCCGAGGGAGCGGACCTTTTCGGTGACAAGCGCGCCGAAAATCTGCTCGGGATAGGCAGCGCCGGTCGGATGGTACTGAAGGGTATCGGCATACAGGAGCTTGGCGCCGGCGCGGTATCCCAGCACCAGGCCGTCCGCCGTTGCACCGTAGTGATTGGAGGTCGGGAAGCCCTGATAGTGAAGCCGTCCCGCGCCGCCGGTCGCGATAATCACCGTCTTGGCGCGTGCGACAAGCAGCTCCCTCGTCTCCATGTTCATCAGAACCGCGCCGGCGGCTCTGCCGTTCTCATCGAGGATCAGCTCGATCGCCGCCGTGAAGTCAACGACCGGAATGCCTCTGTTGAGAACCTCGTCCCGCAGGGTACGCATGATCTCCGCACCGGAATAGTCCTTCGCCGCGTGCATTCTCTTGCGGGAGGTGCCGCCGCCGTGGGTGGTGATCATCGTCCCGTCGGGCGCCTTGTCAAACTCCACGCCCAGCCCGCTCAGCCATTTGATGGCGTCGGGGGCTTCCGAGACGAGCTTGTAAAGAAGTTCGGGTTTGGCGGCGAAATGTCCGCCGCCGAAGGCGTCGAGATAGTGTACGGCGGGGGAATCGTTCGGCTTGTCGGCCGCCTGAATGCCGCCCTCCGCCATCATCGTATTGGCGTCTCCGATGCGGAGCTTGGTCACGATCATGACGTTCGCACCGCCGTTATGCGCTTCGATCGCGGCGGAGGAGCCTGCGCCGCCCCCTCCGATGACAAGAACGTCCACGTCATAGTCGACCTTCTCAAGGTCAACCGAGTCGGGGCGGATGCGGCTGTTGGCCTGCAGCAGCGCGGCAAGCTCGGTCGGAACCTTTTCGCCCTTATTCGCGCCGATCTGCAGGACGGCAAATTCATTCTGCTTATAATCGGGGTGATAGGTAGCCAGAAGCGTATCCTTCTCATCCGCCGTCATCCGTCTCGGCTCAAGAACGGCGTTGTCCGCTCTTTTCGCCTCCACCTTCTTGATGGACTCGAGCATTTCCTTGTTGTACATCGTCGTTTTCCCCCTTATTTCTCTATCTCGCGGTTGTTATAGAGCTCTTTCATTTCGGAGATCGGCTTCTGCATCAGTCCCTCAAGCAGCTCCTTGAAGTCCCCGTTCTCGATCTCCCTGACTCTGTCTTCCAGATGGCCGCACGCCGGCGCAAGGTATTTGCCGTTGAGACGTCTTGCCAGCAGCGCGACCTGCGGATGAGAGATCCCGGCAGGGCAGCGGGAGGAGCATACGCCGCACATCACGCAGTCGAAGGATTCCTCTGCACACTTCTCGTACTCGCCTCTCTGCGCGTAGGCGATATACTGCATGACGTTCAGCCCCTGCGTGCAGGCCTTGGTGCAGGCATTGCAGCCGATGCAGGCGTAAATTTCGGGGTAAAGCTGCATCATGATCTGCTCGGTGGGCTTGATCTTCTCGATGTCATAGACCTCTTTGACCAGCGGGAAGAACGGGAGGGTGGCGATATACATATTATCCTCCACCTTGGTCTGGCACGCGAGGCACACCTTCAGCTCGCGGTCGCCCTTGATCCGATAAATGGTGGCGCAGGCGCCGCAGAATCCGTTGCGGCATCCGCAGCCGCGCACAAGCTGGTAGCCGGCATATTCCATCGCGCCCATAATGGTGAGGTTGGAGGGCACTTCATATTTCTTGCCATAGAGGTAAATGCTTACCATGTTTTCCATATGTATTTTCTCCTTACGGTATTAGATTGAGGCGGCAGCTCCCGTCAATATTCGTCGGGCAGCTCGTCAAGCTGATCGAAGCGGAACACCGGTCCGTCCTTGCAGACATACTTGTTTCCGATGTTGCAGCGTCCGCACTTGCCGACGCCGCACTTCATCCGAAGCTCCATAGTCGTATAGACCTGCGTTTCCTTGAAGCCCAGCTCCTTCAGACCCGCAAGCGTGAACTTGATCATGATGGGGGGACCGCACATGAGAACCGTTTTCGAGACGTCGGGATTGAGCTCCTTGACATAATTCGGAACAAAGCCGACGTGACCGTCCCAGCCCTCCTGCTCGCGGTCGATGGTAAGGTGTACGTTGACGCCCTCCGTCCCGCACCACTCGCTGATGATCTCCTGATAGTCGACGAGATCGTCCTTCGAGCGCGAGCCGTAGACGATATCAATCGAGCCGTAGCGATCCCGGTAATGGCGGCAGTAGTTGATGACCGAGCGGAGCGGCGCCAATCCGATTCCGCCCGCGATGAAGAGCAGATCCTTCCCCTTCAGCTCGGTATCCACCGGGAAGCCGTTGCCGTAGGGGCCGCGGATGGTAAGCTGCTGTCCGACCTCAAGGGCGTGCAGCCAATTGGTGAGGCATCCGCACTTCTTGATACTGAATTCCATATATTCGGTATTGGTCGGAGAGGAGGTGATGGAAAACATGGCCTCTCCCACGCCGGGAACGGACAGCATCGCGCACTGTCCCGGCTTATGGAGGAACGGCTTCTTCCCGTCGGGGGTCAGCACGCGGAAGGTCTTGACGTCCGGCGTGTCAATTCTGACGTCGGCTACCGTCACGATCTGTGGTATCAGCGTCTCGTTATTCATTGGTCGCCCTCCGTAAGATTTTTCATTACCTTGACAATATTCATGGATATCGGACATTTGGACAGACATCTGCCGCAGCCGACGCAGCCGAACTCCCCGTCGTTGTTGGCAGGGAAATAGACCAGCTTATGCATAAAGCGCTGTCTGAAGCGTTCAAGCTGGGTAAGACGGGGCTGTCCCGCCGACATCTTGGTGAAGTCGGAGTACATACAGCTGTCCCAGCAGCGGAAGCGGCTGATTCCGTGTCCGGTATTGAAGTCGCGGATATCGTAGCACTGGCAGGTCGGGCAGACGAAGGTACAGGTCCCGCAGCCGAGGCAAGCCTCCGCCAGCTCTCCCCACTTTTCGGAATCGAACAGCTCCGCCATCTTGTCCCCGCCGAAGCCCTCTGTCGTCAGGCCGGCGAGCGGGAGCTTTTTCTTCACGGCGTCTATGGCTCTGCGGCACTCCGCCGCCGCCTCTCCGCCGCACTCCTCCAGCAGCGATGAAACCGTGTCGATATAGGCGTTTCCCTTTTCGGTCAGCGGCTCAAGGTAGAACCAGCCGTCGGTCTGCCACATCTGCACGTCGCCGCCCGGCGCGGCGCAATCGATCCCGAAGGTTCCGCAGAAGCAGGTCTCCTCCGGCATATTGCAGGCCAGCGACAGAATCGTGCCATGCTCTCTGCGATTCTTGTAATATGTGTCGACGGGGTCGGCAAGGAAAACCTTATCGAGGATCGAGAAGCTTCTGACGTCGCAGGCGCGGACGCCGAACACCACGAAATCCTCCGTCTCCTCCCGCACGTCGATCACCTCGATGCTCTTGCCCTCCACCCGGAAGCCGACAAGGTTCTCGGTCTGGGGGAAGAAGAAATCTTTCGCGCTTCTGACGGTATTATGCGCGTCGGTGAGCTTCAGCCCCTCCTTCCAGGGCATGAACTGCGCCGTGCCCGCCGCAGTGTCGGCGGGGATATAGAGCTTGCTCTTTTCCGCCGTCAGGGAGAAAAGCCGATCTAAGTTTTGTTCCGGAATTCTGTACATCTTATTTCTCTCCTCTCCTGTAAACGATGCTCGGCTCAGCGTCCGTCGTCCTGAAATCGGTGAGCGGAGGACGGGTGTCGGGATCGGCGCCCGCCTGATAGTCGCCGTAAAGCTCGTTTATATCCTTGATGAACTTGCGGTTCAGCAGATGCAGCGGAATCTTCTGCGGGCAGACGCGGGTGCATTCTCCGCAGTCGGTGCAGCGCCCCGCGACATGGAAGGCGCGGATGATATGAAACATATTTTCCTCAAAGCTGTCGGCCGCCGCCTTCTGCGCGATTCCGGAATTGTCGTTATCGAAGACGCACTTCTCGCAGGTGCAGGCGGGACATACGTTGCGGCAGGCATTGCAGCGGATGCAGCGGGAAAGCTCGCCTCTCCAGAACTCATACCGCTCCTCCGGTGTCATGCTCTCCAGCTCCCTGACCTTGCCGAAGCGGTCGCAGTCCGCGACCTCCTCCCCTTCTTCTCCGAGCAGCTCGTCATACACCGCGTGCTTTCTTGTCTTGCAGGAGGCGCATTTTTCCAGCATGACCTCGCTGAGCGGAAGGGTCTTGTCTCCGTAAACGGTATCAACGGTCAGCGTCCCGTTTTCCTCCGAGATGCCGCAGATACCCTTCACGCCGCAGTCGCGGATCTTATCCACGTCGGCCTTGCCCCGGCACTCGACCGCGACGGCATATACGCTGTCACGATTCACGCGATGCTCCTTGACCAGCTGCGCGAAGCTGTAGGAATCGCAGGGCTTCAGGAACACAAGCGTCTTCCCCGGCTTTTTGGACTCCTTGACCAGATATTTGGAAAGATTGGCGCCGCAGAACGCGGTATAGACAAAATCCTTTTCGATCTCCTCTGCGCTCTCGAAAACGGCGGGCGTGATATCGTATACGAAATCGCCGGCCTTCCAGCCGATGACGCGGCTCACCGTCCCGTCAAGCAGCAGCTCGGAAGCGCGTTTTTTCATTATTTCCTGCATCGCAGATCCTCCAATTTCCTGTTCCGGCCGAGTTTGGTGACGGTCTGAACAAATTCGTTCATGGTAGCGGCAAACTTAGCGCCCTCCGCCGCCGAAACCCATTCGACTCTGGTGCGCTCCTTTTCGATCCCGAGATAATCGAGCATCGAGAAGAGCAGCGTCATTCTGCGTCTTGCGTAGTAATTTCCCGTCGTATAGTGGCAGTCCCCCGGATGGCATCCGCAGAGGATCACGCCGTCCGCCCCTCTCTGGAAGGCGCGGAGAATGAAGATCGGATTCACCCGGCAGGAGCAGGGGACGCGGATGATCTTCACGTCGGCCGGATACTGAAGCCGGTTGGTTCCGGCAAGATCCGCTCCGGCATAGGAGCACCAGTTGCAGCAAAAGGCAACGATCTTCGGTTTGAATTCGGTATTGTTCACTTGCATATCGCGTCAACCTCCGCCATGATCTGACTGTTGGAAAAGCCCTTAAGATCCATTGCACCCGACGGGCAGGCGACCGTGCAGGCGCCGCAGCCCTGGCATACCGCATCGTTGACCGACGCGACGCGGCGGATGAGGGTGGTTCTGTTCGGCCCGCGGAATTCCTTGTCGGAATAGGTGATGGCGCCGTAGGGGCAGACCTTCTCGCAGGCAGAGCAGCCGTTGCAGAGCATCTCGTCGGAGTGCGCCACGCAGGGATTGCAGGTCAGCTTGTCTTTGGCGAGCAGGCCGATCACCTTGGAGGCGGCGGCACCCGCCTGAGAGACCGTCTCCGGGATATCCTTCGGCCCCTGGCAGACGCCGGAGAGGAAGATCCCCGCCGTGGGGCTCTCGACCGGGCGGAGCTTGGGATGCGCCTCGGTGAAGAAATCGTTGGTATCCATGCTGGCAGTCAGCATCGTGCCGAGGCTTCTTGCCGTCTTGTCGGGCTCGATGGCGGCGGCGAGGACCACAAGGTCGGCCTCCACCCGAAGCTGCTCGTCGGCCAGAAGATCGGAGCCCTGCACCAGCAGCTTGCCGTCCGGCTGCGGGGCGACCTTCCCCACCATGCCCTTGATGTAATGCACGCCGTATTCCTCGACGGCGCGGCGATAGAACTCATCGAAGTTCTTGCCGGGCGTCCGCACGTCGATATAGAAGACGTACACCTCGGTATCGGGATATTTTTCCCGGATCAGCATCGCGTGCTTGGCGGTGTACATACAGCAGATCTTGGAGCAGTAGCTCTTGCCCTTGCCGTCGTCGCAGCGCGAACCGACGCACTGCACAAAGACGATAGTATGGGGATGGGTCTTGTCGGAGGGACGAAGGAGCGTACCGCCGTTCGGCCCTGCGGCATTCATCAGACGCTCCAGCTCAAGGGAGGTGATCACGTCCTTGCTCTGCTTGTAGCCGTACTCCTCGTAGGCGTCGAGCTTGATGGGATTGAAGCCGGTGGCAACGACGATCGCGCCGTAGCGTTCCTCGATAAAGCTGTCCTTCTGCTTGTAATCGATCGCGCCGGCGCCGCAGACCTTCGCGCAGACGCCGCACTTGCCGTTCTTGAGCATATTGCAGTAGTCTGCGTCGATGGTGGCGACCTTCGGCACGGCCTGTGCGAAGGGAATATAGATCGCGCGGCGATTGTCAAGGCCGAGGTTGAAGGCATTGGGCACCTTCTTCTGAGGACATTTCTCGGTGCATTCGCCGCAGCCGGTGCATTTCAGCTCGTCGACGTATCTTGCCTTCTTTTTGATGGTCACGGTGAAGTTTCCGACAAAGCCCTTGACCTCCGAGACCTCGCTGTAGGAATAGATGCGGATCTTCTCGTTCTGCGCGCAGTCCACCATCTTCGGGGTAAGGATACAGGCGGCGCAGTCGAGGGTCGGGAAGGTCTTATCGAGCTGGGTCATCTTTCCGCCGATGGTCGGCTCTTTCTCGACGATATCGACCTCAAAGCCCGCGTCGGCTATATCGAGCGCCGTCTGGATGCCGGCGATTCCGCCGCCGATGACGAGGGCGCGCTTGACAACCGGGCTCTCTCCGGGAATCAGGGGGGCGTTGAGGCTGACCTTGGCGATCGCCGCCCGGCCGAGGATGATCGCCTTCTCGGTACCGGCCTTCATATCCTTATGGATCCAGGAAACCTGCTCTCTGATGTTGGCGATCTCGACCATATAGGGGTTCAGTCCCGCGGCAGACGCCGTCTTCCTGAAGGTCGCCTCGTGCATTCTCGGCGAACAGGAGCAGATGACGACGCCGGTGAGCTGATGCTCTCTGATGGCATTTTTTATGATATTCTGTCCCGCCTCGGAACACATATACTGGTATTCGGTGGAAAAGACGACGCCCGGCTCGCTCTTCAGCGCCTCCGCGACGGCCTTGACGTCCACCGTACCGGCAATATTGGTTCCGCAGTGACAGACAAATACTCCGATTCTCTGCATGATCCGTTACTCCTTTCCTCACTTCGTATATTTCCGCATGGCGGTGACAATCGCCTGCTGCGGCAGTTCTTCATCGAGGAGCGCCGGAATCCGGTCGGGCTTCAGGCGGTTCTGCCCCTGCTTTCTGACCATCTCAAGGCGGACCGCCTCAATCAGCTTCGCCGGCTCCACCCCTCTGGGGCAGCGTTCGACGCAGGCGAAGCAGGTCAGACATTTGTAGACCGATTCGGAAGCCATCAGCTTATCGATCTCGCCCTTCTCCACCATGTAGACAAACTCATGCGGATGGTAGTCCATTTCCTCGTAGGAGGGACAGGTGCCGGAGCACTTTCCGCATCTCATACATTTCAGCACGTTCACCCCGCTCATGCGGAGAACCTGCTCCCTAACTCTGTTCGTTTCCCGATCCATGCGATCCTCCTCAGTCCTTCACGCCGAGCGCCTCGGCCAGAAGCTCGGTGAAATAATGCACTTCCGTCCCGAAGCCGTCGGTCTTATTCAGATTATACAGACATAGCGGACAGGCGGTGATCAGAAGCTCCGCACCGAAGCCTTCCGCGCTCTCCATCACGGCGCTGCTCTTTTTCACCGCCAGCGCCTGATCCTCCAGCGTGACATAGCCGCCGCAGCATTCGTTGCGGTAGGGATAGATCACGGGATCGCCGCCGATGGCGCGGATGAAATCCTCCATGATCACGGGATTCTCGGGATCGTCCATCGCCAGCACCTTGCCGGGACGAAGCAGCAGGCAGCCGTAATAGGCGGCGATCTTCTTTCCCGTGAAGGGCTTGACAACCTTTTTCGCCAATTCATCAAACCCTACGGTGTCGCGCAGCAGCTCCAGGTAATGCACGACCTTGGTTTTTCCTCCGTAGGGCTGTTCGGGATTCATATAACGGTTGACCTTGCCGGCGAACTCTCCGTCGGTCAGAAGATCATGATTGACGCGCTTGAGAACATTGTGGCAGGCGGAGCAGAGGGTAACCAGCTCCCCGCCCTCCTGTTCGGCAGCCGCCAGGGCACGGACCGAAGCGAGCTTTGTCGCAATCTCATCCTGCGCGGTGGTATAGGCGCCGCCGCAGCACTGCCATTCCGGCAGTTCGTTCAGAGTGATCCCGAGCGCCTCGGCGGAGCGCCTTGCATACCGGTCAAGCTCCTTCGCCTTTGTCTTGAGAGTGCAGCCGGGATAATAGCTGTAAATCATAGAGGAAGCATCCTTTCATAAAATTGCGGAGCCGCGCCGACTCTTTCAGCGGCGCGGTTAGTTTGTCTCCGATTGAATCAGACCATCTGCTCGGGGTGGAACACCTCATCGAATTTCTCCGCGGTCAGGAAGCCGAGCGCAACGCAGGACTCCTTGAGGGAGATGTTGTCGCGATAGGCTTTCTTCGCGGTCTTGGCGGCGTTTTCGTATCCGATGTAGGGATTGAGCGCCGTCACGAGCATGAGGGAATTGTGAAGATTGTGGTGCATCTTCTCGCGGTTGGCCTTGATTCCGACCGCGCAGTTATTGTTGAAGGAGACCATCGCCTCCGACAACAGTCTGACGGATTGGAGGAAGTTATAGATGCAGACCGGCATGAAGACATTCAGCTCGAAATTGCCCTGAGAAGCCGCCATGCCGACGGCGACGTCGTTGCCCATGACCTGTACGGCGACCATCGTGACCGCCTCGCACTGGGTGGGATTGACCTTTCCCGGCATGATCGAGGAGCCGGGCTCGTTTTCCGGGATGAAGATCTCGCCGAGGCCGTCGCGGGGGCCGGACGCCAGCCATCTGACGTCGTTTGCGATCTTCATCATATCGGCTGCCAGCGCCTTGATCGCGCCGTGCGCGAAGACCAGCTCATCCTTGGAGGTGAGGGCGTGGAATTTGTTTCCGGCGGTGACGAATTTCTTGCCGGTGATTTCGGAGACCGCCTCCGCGACCTCGACATCGAAGCCCTTCGGCGCGTTGAGGCCGGTTCCGACCGCCGTACCGCCGAGCGCCAGCTCCTTCAGCACCGGAAGGGAGAGGGTCAGCATCTGACGGTCTCTCTCGAGGCTGGTGCGCCAGCCGCTGATCTCCTGCGAGAACTTGATGGGGGTGGCGTCCTGGAGATGGGTGCGTCCGCACTTGACGGCGTCCTCGTTCTCGCTCTCCAGCCGCTTGAAGGTGTCGACCAGAAGATCGATCGCCGGAATGAGCTTATCCTCGATGCCGATCACGGCGGCGATGTGCATGGCCGTCGGGAAGGTATCGTTTGAGGACTGGCTCATATTGATATCGTCGTTCGGATGAAGCAGCTTTTTGCCCGCCAGCTCGTTTCCGCGGTTGGCGATGACCTCGTTTGCGTTCATATTCGACTGCGTGCCGCTTCCGGTCTGCCAGACCACAAGCGGAAAATGCTCGTTGAGGGAGCCGGAGATCACCTCGTCGCAGGCCTTTTCGATCACGGCGAGCTTCTCGTCGGTCATCTTTTCGGGCTTGAGCTTATGGTTGGCGATCGCCGCCGCCTTCTTCAGAATGCCGAAGGCGTGCGTGATCTCGCGGGGCATCGTCTCGATTCCCACGCCGATTCTGAAATTCTCATGGCTTCTCTCGGTCTGGGCCGCCCAATAACGGTCGGCAGGCACCCGCACCTCGCCCATGGAGTCATGCTCTATACGGTAGTCCATTCTTTATCTCCCTTTCCGTCGGTTAAATTTTCAGGTTGGAAATGACCGATTTCAGCTTATCGGCGCTGGCTCTGAGCTGAGCGATCTCGGCGTCGGTCATCGGGGAAAGGAGCTTGCCGGTCACGCCGCCCTTGCCGACCATCGACTGGGTGCTGATGCAGACGTCGCTGATGCCGTATTCCCCGTTCATCATGGTGGAAACCGGCAGCGCGGTGTCGATGCCTCTGAAAATGCAGCTGCAGATATGGTTGACCGACAGCGACACGGCATAATAGGTCGCGCCCTTGTCGTCAATGATGATGCCGCCGCTCTTTCTCACATACTCCTCGATTTCGGCATGGTTGAAGCCGCAGCCTTCGATATCAAGCCCTTTGGCCTGCGCGTAGGTATCGACCGGCGTGCCGGAGATGGTGACAAGAGACCACGGAACAAAGGAGGAATCGCCGTGCTCCCCGAAAACGCAGCCGTGGACGTTCTGCATATTGATCGAGAAGATCTCGGCAAGGCGGGAGCGGAGCCGGGCGGTATCGAGGATCGTACCGGAGCCGATGATCTGATGCTCGTGAAGACCGGAGCATTTGCAGAAAACGTAGGTCAGGATATCCACCGGGTTGCTGACGATGATATAGACGGCCTCCGGCGCCGCCGCGGTGATCTGCGGAATGATGCTCTTGGTGATGTCAACGTTGGTCTGCGCCAGGTCCAGACGGGACTGACCGGGGCGTCTTGCAATGCCGGAGGTCAGGATGACGATGTCGGAATGCTTGGCGTCATCATAATCTCCCGAATAGATATTGACGGGGGAAATATAGGGCGCGCCCTGACGGATATCCATCGTCTCCCCGAACGCCTTCTTTTCATTGATATCAATCATGACGATCTCGGAAGCGTTTCCGCTGACAGCCAGCGTATACGCAATGGTCGCACCGACATTCCCCGCGCCGATGATGGCAACTTTTCTTCCCATATTTATGAGTTCCTTTCCCGGCGAACCTCCCTGTACTCGTAAAATCTCGGTTTCGCCTTTTTTACACGAATCATTATAGCAGAGCGCGGTTCAAAATGGAAATGTAAATAAAGAATATCGATATATTTTTATCGATTTGAGCAATCTCAAAATAAGTATGTGCCAATTCCATCATATTTACAAAAAAGCGGGCTGAAAACCCGCTGTTTTTGCATATTGACTGATTTATCGCGCTTATGTCGTGAAAATTGCACAGCATTTCATTCCAATTTGGAATGGCATGTCTGAATTCTCGGAATATCGCATCGTAAAGTCTCTGCAAAATCACCAAACCGACGCACAGTTCTTTCATCATTTTGCATCGGCCCGGCGTCAGGCTCCCTCCTCCGCCTTATCGGTCGCAGCGGAAGGAAACGCTGTTCTTCACCTCGTAGAGCTTGTCGAGGAATTTGCGGTCGAGATAGCTCAGACGGCTGCCGTCTCGGTAGATGAGAACGTCCTTGTATTTGTGGGACTCCGCATCGCATCTTTTCTGAACAAGAGAATAGCGCTTCAGGATCTCCTCCGGCGTAGGGGACACCCACATGAAAGAGCCCGGCACCATCGAAAGGATGGAATACTGATTGGTGCCCTCGTAAAGATTGATGACCTTTTTCCCGGAGAGGCTGAGTGAAACATTCTCGCTCTGGGCGACGTTGATATAGGGAACGTTGCAGTCCCCGTGGGTAATCTCGGTATAGGGCGCGAAATCGGAAAGGGACAGCAGCTCCCGTTTGGCAAGGGGATGGCTTTCCGACATGGCTGCCAGATTTTCAAACTCCCAGATCGTCTCCGACTGCAGCCCCTTTTCGCGGAGAAAGTCGCAGAAATACCGCTCATACTGCGTCTGATAGCGGATCACGCCGATATGGAAGAGGCCGTCCGACACCATATTCACCCCGTCGATGGAGGTGGTCTCTCCGAGATTGACGTCAATCGGCTTCGAAACGTCGAGGGAAGCGACAAAGCTCATCGCCGCATAGGAAACATAGCTGCCGCGCGGCACGCAGACGTTGAAGGTCTGCAGATCGGGAATATCGTTCTTGCAGACCGTCTGCATTTCCTCGATCTGCGACAGGATATTCTTCGCGTATTTGAGAA
Source organism: uncultured Clostridia bacterium (assembly GCA_944384585.1). Classification (GTDB taxonomy): domain Bacteria; phylum Bacillota; class Clostridia; order Oscillospirales; family CAG-272; genus Colimorpha_A. Next base: position 32,841 of record CALWTY010000010.1, read on the forward strand.
ACGCCTTCCCCTTCGCGGTGGGAACCACCCCGCGGGAGGTTCTCTTGAAGATCACGATGCCGAGGTTATCCTCCAGCTCCTTGATCGATTTGCTGAGATTCGGCTGTCCCATAAACAGATTTTCCGCCGCCTGCGTGATCGAGCCGGTCTTCTCGACCTCAAGCGCGTATTTGAAATGCTGTGTATTCACGGTTCCTCCGTCCTTCCTTTCTCGTCTTCACGGTCGGAAAAGCAGATGGCGGAAACGCCCTCCGCTTTGCAGCGCTTTTGGGGTCTTCCCTGTTCAAAGGTCAGGATATACGATCCGTTTGAGGCATAGATCCGTCCCTTGTACAGCGTAAAGGCGCAGATCCCCCTCGCCGCCGTATCGATCCTTCCGTCCTTCAGGCGGCAAAGCTCGTATTCCTTCGGTACATACCCGGGGAATTCCTCTCCCCTCCCGGCGTTGCGCTTCAGCTCCCGCTCCGCATTGATGAGATTTCCCAGCACAAAGCGCTCGCTCTGCGGCTTGTTTTTTGAGGCGGTCGTCCCGCTGTTCAGCGTCTTGCCGGAATATTTCATCGTAAAAAAGTTCAAAAATCCGAAGAGACCCCCCAGCAGCCTGACAGGAAACAGCACCACGTCCTTCAGCGCCGTGCCGAAGCTCTTTTTGTCCCGCTTCTCAGGCCGATAGGGATATCGGATGAACCAGATGCCCCCGTCGACGTCCTCCGTCGGGCTGATGCAGTTATAGCGCTCGTCCGTCAGCAGCTCCTCGATCGAACGGTCGCGGAGATTCATGCGGAACAGTCCGGCAGGACTGACTCTGCGCGACTGAGCGGTCTGCCGCATGGCGCCGATCAGCTCCGCCACCGACATCTCCTTGTCGGCAGATCCCGTCGGTTCCTCCGTCATTCTCTCCTCCAGTCCCGCGCCGGAAAAAAAGAAGGCGTCGGGATCAAGGAGGGACCAGGAGGGGCAGGCTTCCCTGCTGCTGCCCTCGGTCAGAAATTCACAGACCCGGCTTCCCTTTTCAAGCAGCCCGATATGGCACTCCCCCGCCGCCTCCGCCGTCACCAGAATCCGATCGTCCCGCACGGCCAGCTCCCGGTAGCGATATTCGTTGTCCGACAGGAAGATCCCCTCCTCCCCGCCGTCCGGGGGAACGGAATAGATGCCCGCCGCTCTGTCGATTTGCATCGCATAGAGCAGCGTCCCGTCCGACAGATAGCCTGCGCCGGTCACCCGCACATACAGCTCCGCCGCGGCGTCGGGATCGGGGCGGGGAATAAAGCTGCCGGTAAACCGCGCGCCCTCCCCCGAATATTTCCATTCTCTCTGTCTTGCGCTTTCCTTGGCGGTGCTGATATATTTCCGAAGGATCAGGCTGTCCCGCGGCAGGAGCGTTCCCTCCCGCTCGGTAAACAATTTGCCGTCCGATATTACAGTCATCGCTGTGCTTCCTCCTTCATTCCGTCTTCGCTGCGCAGTATGACGAGATCAGTCCCGCCGTATGGCGGAAAATATCAAATAAGGTTTTTCTGTCTCTCCCGTCCGCATCAAGAAGGGGATTGTATTCCACCACGTCCATCGAAATGACGCGTCCCGCCGAAAAAATGCCGTCAAGAAGCTGCCGCAGCGCCGCAACGTCCATTCCGTCGGGCATCCGGTAGCTTGTCGAGGAAAAGACCGCCCCGTCAAGAAAATCGACGTCAAAGGAGAGGTGGACAAAGCGTCCCGCGATCCCCCGCCGCAGCTCCTCGATCACGGCGGCAAGCCCCCTGCGGCGAAGCTCATCGGCGGGATAGAGATGTACGCCGTTTTTCCGCAGGATGGGGTATTCCCCGTCGTCGATGCTCCTCGCCCCGACGATATGGATGTTTTTTCCGAGCAGATTGACCTTTCTTCCGACGGTCAGCCTGTCGGAGCACAGACCCATTGCCGACGCGAGCGTCATTCCGTGTATATAGCCGGTCAGGGAGGATTCCTCGGTATTGATGTCGGTATGACCGTCGAGATAGACGACCGACAGTGTCTCCGCCCCCGTCGCCGCCGACGCTCCCGCGATCGAGCCGATCGCCGCCGAGTGATCCCCGCCGATCACCAGCGGGAAGCGCCCCTCGGCAAGCTCCCGGCGCACCGTCTCATAGAGACGGCGGCTGACCGACATCACCTCCTCCGTCGTCTGGTCGGAGAAGGCCTCCCCTCTCCGCGGGGAGGCATCCTCCTCCATCGGAAGGACCCGGACATCCTCTCCGAACAGCGTCTGCAGTCGGTTTGCGATCAGATCGCGGAAGGCCTCCTGCGATCCGACGGTGGGAGAGCCCTTGCAAACCGGGGCTTCCAGCAGTGAGATCTTCATGGCGCTCCCTTCTGTTCGTCCTTATCAAAATAGTAGCGCGAATAGCTTTTATAATAGCTGTAAAAATAGCGGTTGATTGCCAGACGGCGGCGGAGGGAAAGATCGCCGGGGCAGAAGAGCGTCCTTGACACCCTGCCCTCCCGCCAGAGCCGACGGATTTCCTCCCGCAGCGCGGGGCTTTTCACATATTTCATCAGCACGCCGCGCGGCACGGCCGTCCAGAGCGCCTCCCTGTCGGGGCAGAGCAGTGCCTTCCCCCTGACGCCGAACACCACGTCCTCCGTCATCAGCTTCATCATATTGCAGCCCGCCCCCCGCACATAAAAGCTGCTCCGTCCGGGTCGGCAATTGATCTCGAAGAGGAGGTATCTGCCGCTTCTCGCGTCGTATTTCATATCAAAATTGGCAAAACCGACATAGCCGATCGAATCGAGGAATGTCGCGATCCTGCGGCAGAGCGCCTCGTCGGAGCGTGAAATGACGGCGGCGTAATTGCCGATGGTCGCAGGGGCATATTCCTCCAGCACCGGCTGCCCGAGGCAGACCATACGGGTCTTGCCTTCGCTGTCGGAATAGGTGTTGACCACCCGCATCGCATCGTCGCCGCCCGGCACAAACTCCTGAAGCAGCAGCTTGCCGCGATAGCCGGAGCTTTCCATCGCACCGATGACCCTGCGGTACTCCTCCCGTGAATGCAGAAAAAAGACCTTCTTTTTCCCCTCAAAGCAGCAGGACAGATAATCCGAGGCGTTGCTGTTCTCAGGCTTCAGCACGATCGGGAAGTCGAAGCCGAGCCGCTCCGGCGCCTCCTCCCGCTCCTCCGGGGAGACCGTCAGCGTTTTCGGATAGTCCATGCCGAAGCGCTCGCAGAGGGCATAGAAGCGATCCTTCCGATCCAGCTCCCGAAGCAGGGAAAGGGAAATAAAGCGGTTGGCAATCAGCCCCTCCCACGCTCCCGGATGAGCGGAGAGCAGGTGGACATAGTAATCGGAGCAGGGGATCACGATGATTGCGCCGTATTCCTTCTTTTTTTCGGTCAGGATGGCGCGCAGCTCCCGTTCAAAGATTTCCCCGCGGTCAAAGCCTTCCACCGTGATCATGTCAAAGAGCCTGCTGTCCATCGTCGGGATCAGCCGATGCTTGCATACCACAAGCGGTCGGATTCCGTAAGCCTCTGCAAATAATCTGGCGTTCCCGTATGCGTTTTCGTCACTGCCGAGGATGACCGGAAGAAATTCATTCTTTCTCATCTTTCTGTTCTCTTCGCTTTCCGACGGCAGCCATCTGCCGTGATATTCGGGTGAACCCACCCTGAAACAGTCCGGGGCCGTCCGCGTCAGGCGGCGCCGTTCCGTCCGTCCTCCGTCTCCGACGGCTCGAAATACCGCTCGTACCACAGGAGGAAGGCATAGACGGTATAGAGCCTTCTCGCATGGTTTGCCCTGCCGTCCTTATGCTCCTCCAGCATCGCAATCAGCGCGTCGGTATCAAAGAATTCGGCGGCAAAATCGCGGCGGAACATCGCAAGGACGCGGTGATAATAGCGATCCTCCCGCAGCCATACCCGGAAGGGAACCATGAAGCCCGCCTTTTTCCGATCGGCCCATTCCTTCGGAATATGGGTGAAGGCGGCGGCACGGAAGGCGCGCTTGACCTTTCTGCCCCGCATCTTCTGCGGGCTTGTCAGGGTTCTCGCGACCGAGAAGACCTCGCGGTCGAGATACGGGACGCGCAGCTCCAGCGAATGCGCCATCGTCATTTTGTCGGCCTTCAGCAGAATATCCCCCGGAAGCCACAGGTTCATGTCGAGATAGAGCTTCTTTGTCAGATCATCGCAGTCCTTGACCTTCTCGTAGTAGGGAGCGGTCACGTCGCGGTAGCCGATCTGCGAGCGATACGGCTCTTTCAGCAGGCGGTTTGCCTCCTCGTCTCCCATGATAAAGGCCTGTCCGATATAGCTGTCCTCCACCCGTTCCGCGCCTGCGCGGAAGAAGCGGGCGATATGCCGCTGAGGAAATTTCCCCAGCGTGCGGGCCAACACCCTTCGTAAGCCGATCGGAAGTTTTTTATAAAGAGCCGCGGTCCGGCTCTGAATATACCAGTCATATCCGCCGAACAGCTCATCCGCGCCCTCGCCGCTCAGCACCACCTTCAGATCCTCCGAGGCCAGCCCGGACAGGAAGAAAAGCGGAACGGCCGACAGGTTGGCATGCGGCTCGTCGGAGTAATACTGCACGTCTGACAGCGCATCGAAAAATTCGTCAGGCGTGATTTCCCGGATGCGGTTCGGCATTCCGAGGCGGCGGGACAGCTCCGCAGCGAGCGATGTCTCGTCAAAGCCCTCTATATCGAAGCCGACCGAGTAGGTCTTCATCGGCTTGACCACCGACGCCACATAGCTGGAATCAACGCCGCCCGACAGAAAGGACCCGACCTCCACGTCTGCGATCTGGTGGTAGGCGACGGAGGAGACGACTGTCTCATCAATCAGGCGGACGGCATTCTCGAAGCTGCGCTTTTGCGGAGAATAGGTCGGCTCGAAATAGCGGTGCGCGGAAAGGCCTCCCTCTCCGTCATAGGTAAAGAACGTGCCGGGGGAGAGTTTGAAAACCCCGCGGAAGATCGTTTCGGGCAGGGGGGAATACTGAAATTCCAGATAGAGCTTCAGCGCGTCGCGGTTCAGCTCCTTCCGGAAGCCGGGATAGTCAAGAAAGCACTTGATCTCCGAGCCGAAGAGAAACGCGCCCCCGGTCTCGGTATAGTAAAACGGCTTGATGCCGAAGGGGTCTCTTGCGCCGTAGAGCCGTCCCTCCTGTCTGTCATAGATGACAAAGGCGAACATCCCCCGAAGCAGCTCCGCCGTTTTCTCTCCGAAGCGGGCGTAGCACTGCAGGATGACCTCGGTATCGGAATCGGTGGCGAACACCGCCCCCTCCTTCTCCAGCTCGGCGCGAAGCTCCTTGAAATTATAGATTTCCCCGTTGAACACGATGACATAGCGGTCATCGGCGGAATGCATCGGCTGCACGCCCCGGTCAAGATCGATGATCGAGAGTCGCCGGAAGCTGAGCGCCGCCCGCCCGTCGTCAAAAATACCCCGGTCATCGGGGCCGCGATGCGCGATCCGCTCCCCCATTTTCTCCGCCGTCTCCCGGCGGTCTTCTGTGATCCCGCCGAAAAATCCGGCAAATCCGCACATAAAACGTTAATCCTTTCCAAAAATGAATCCGTGCCGACGCCGGCTGCGTTACCGCAGCACGGCGGAAGCCGTCTCGTACTCCTCCATATACCGAAGGGTATAATCGACATCGGAGGGAGTCTCGACATAGACCGTCCCCCGCTTCTGTCTGGTCTCCCTGCCCTTGCCGAGGATCAGCACCACCTTTTCGTCTCCGTGGTTCAGAATCGCGTCGCGGATGGCCTCCCCCCGATCCTCGATGACCGAGAAGGAGCCGCCGTTTGCCGTAATCGATTCTCCGATATCCGACGCGATCCGCTCAAAGGGCTCCTCGCCGGAATCCTCCTCGGTCAGCACCGTGTAGTCGGCATATTTTCCCGCCGCCTCCCCGAGATCCGGGCGTCGGCTGTACGCCTTTCCTCCCGCGCTGCCGAAGACCATGACGACCTTCTTGCCGGGATATTCCTCCCTGACCGAGCGGAGCAGCGCCTCAAAGCTCATCTTATTGTGGGCGTAGTCGACGATCGAAATGACCTTGCCGTCCCGCGACGGATAGACCTCCATCCGACCCTTCGCCCTGGCGGCGTCAAGGCCGCGGCGGATGATATCGGAGGGAATACCGAGGCTGTGGCAGACCGCGATGGCGGCGGCGGCATTCTGCACGTTGAACAAGCCCGGCATCGTGATACGGAAATTCTCGTCAAAGGACGGCGTCCTCGCACGGAAGCAGATTCCGTCCTTCTCCTTCCTGATCTCAGAAACGCACACGGTATTATCGGGGCGAGCGCCGAAGGTGACGATCTGCCGTCCCCTTGCCCTCGCATAGGCCAGCACCTCGTCGGCATGGTCGGCGTCGGTATTGATGCAGGCGATGCCGCAGGAATCGAAGATTCTGAGCTTGGAGGCGAAATAATCGTCAAAATCGGGATGCTCTGCCGGGCTGATGTGATCCCGTCCGATATTGGTAAAGCAGGCGACCGCAAAGGGAACGCCCTCTACCCTGCCGTACTTCAGCGCCTGGCTTGACACCTCCATCACAAGGTGGGAGATCTCCGAGGAGACCGCGTTTGCGAAATGATGACTGAGCGTGATCGCCTCCGGCGTGGTCAGATGCGCCTCCTCCCGGATCACACCGTCGTAATTGTCGATGGAGGACAGCACGGCGCACTCCCGCGGGAGGCTTCTGTCGAGGATCGCCTTGATATAATAGGTGACGGTGCTTTTCCCCTTCGTGCCGGTCACCCCGATCACCTTCAGGCCAGAATACCGTTCGGAAGCGTCAAAAAAAGCCGCCGCGCTCATCGCCTTCCGCACATCCGACACCAGCAGGCAGGGAAGGCGGGAGGGATACCTCGTTTCGCTCACATACGCCGTCGCGCCGAGCGCCTCCGCCTGTGCCAGATACTCCTCCCTGAAATGAACGCCCTTGCAGAAGAACAGCGTGCCGTCCCGCATATCGCGGGTGTCAAAGGAGAGGTAGCGAACGGTCACATCCTCCCCGTCCTCCGCGCCGAGGAGCAGTCCCCGCTCCCCGAAAAGCGCCGCGAATCGGGAGAGAGGATAGGCATAGCCCGAAGCATCGGTTGCGTGCATGAACATGAAAAAGGCCTTTCCGACAGCCGGCGTGCGGCGATGACAAGCATGGCGGCAGACCGAGTCCTGATCTCGATATATAGGTTTATTATATCACGTTCCGAACTGTTTTTCAACCGTATTGCAGAGTTTTTTCAAGAGAATTTGCCGCGCGGGGAGGCAAATCGGGGAAGAATTCCGTCGAAAGCACGGCAAAGCTCCTCCGCTGCGCAGCCGCATCGGGGGAAAACCGGAGAAACGTGCCTCTGTCGGAGGAGCGAAGCCGGTGTGAACCGTATCGTGTGAGTGCAGGCGCGGCAACATTGACCGGGCGCGCCCCCAAGCCTGTCAGGGACAAGACTCAAGGCATCCGGACGGCGAAAGGGGCGCCCCCGAGAACCGCATCGCCCCCTGCAGAAAAAAAGCGTCCGCGAGGGGACGCCTTTCACTTGTCAAGGGCAGCGGGGTGGCTGTCCATATAATTCTGCAGGATGATCTGCGCCGAAAGGGTATCCACCGCCTCCTTGCGCTTCTTCCCGCGGGTGTCGGTCATATTGAGGATACGGTGCGCCGCCATCGTCGTGCAGCGCTCGTCGAAAAGATGAACCGGCTTGCCGCTCTGCTCCCCGAGCGCGGCGGCAAAGGCTTTGACCTTTTCGGAGCGCTCTCCGACCGTCCCGTTCATATTGATCGGATTCCCGATCACGAATTCGTCGACGCGCCGCTGCTCCGCCTCCTGCAGGATCAGGGCAATCAGCGCGCGCTTGCCGGTGGCGCGGAGCGTGCCGACGCCGGAGGCAAGGATGCCGAGCGCGTCGCTCACTGCAAGTCCTGTCCGCACGTCGCCGTAATCGATCCCCATCAGAATCTTTTTCAAGGGATCATCCCTCCCTTCCGAAGGGGAAGGCGGCATAGCTGCGGCAGGCCACGACTCCGTCCGCCACATGATTGACCCAGTCCGCGACGTCGCGGAAGACCTCCTCCCGCATCCTGTCGTTCATGATCTCGTGCCGTCCGCCCGGATAGAGCTTCAGCTTCAGATCGGTCAGCTCGACATCCTCCAGACGAGAGAACACCTCCTTCACGCCCTCTCCGTTCTCCCCGATCGGATCACAGTCTCCGGCGATGAGAAAGACCGGCAGAGAAAGCGGGACCTTCCCCGCCCATTCCTGCGACGAGATATCGGCGAGCATCCCGAAAAGCTGACGGTAAGCACCGACGGAAAAGCTGAAGCCGCAAAGAGGGTCCTCCTTGTGCCGTTTTCTGACCTCGGGATCGGAGGAGAGCCAGGAATCGACGTCCTTTTCCTTGGCAAACGCCTTATTCGAGCCCCGGAATGCCATTTTTTCAAGAAAGGCGCTGTGATATCGTGCGCCCTTCAGGCGAATCAGCGCGGAGGACAGGAGTTTGGCCGCGCCGAGCGGCTGATTGCCGGCGGAGGTGCCGCAGAGGATCACCCCGTCAAGATCGGAATACTCCGTGATATAGGCCCGCGCCGCACAAGAGCCCATGCTGTGCCCGAACAGCACATACGGCAGGGAGGGATATGTCTTCCGCATGAGGGCGTTGAGGCAGTGCAGATCCTGCAGCAGATGATGGTAATCCTCAAAATGTCCGAGGGAGCTGCGGTCCGGCGCGCTCCCGCCGTGTCCGAGATGATCGTTCCCGCAGACGACAAAGCCCGCCGCCGTCATCGCTTCCACGAAGCCCTCCGTCTCATATCGCGTGATATGCTCGCACATCCCGTGGGAAATCTGGAGGATCGCCTTCGGCGGGGCCGACGGCGTATAAATATAACTGTGTATCCGGTTTTGTCCGTCGGAAGAAGGATAGCTTCCGTCGGTTCTGGTATAACTCATTCCTGCACCTCGCCGCATTCAAAGGCGATCTCGTTTCTCTTGATAAAGCGCCGCACCTCGCCGTCGGTGGGATACGCACGAAGCCCCCCGCCCTTGGTCGCGTAAATGGCGCAGACGATGGCGGCATACTCGCAGGCGCGCTTGATATCCTTCCCCGAGCGGAGATACTCCAGCACCAGCGCGGAGGAGAAGGCATGATCGGTCTGAAGCCCGGGGATTTCCGGGACATCGTAAGCGGAAATAAAGCTGTAATAGGTTCCGTCATAGAGGAAATAGCCGCGGTTTCCCAGCCGCAGGACGATATGACCGGCCTTGATCCGCTGCATAAACGCCATACAAGCCTTCATGCAGCGCTCCTGATCCGACGGCGTGATCCCCGTGCAGGTCAGAATCTCCTCCTCGTTGGCGGAGAAGATCTCGCATTCCGTCTCGGGGAGGATGTTGAAGAAGCGCTGGCTTCCCGACGACATGACGAACAGCGGGATCTGCTGCGCCGCCGCAAGGCGGAAGACGGCGGGAGCGCAGCGGGGCGGGATATCGGAGTGCAGAACGGCGGCGTCGGGGTAGCTGATAAAGGACTCCTCGATATCCTCCTCGTCAAGGCAGGCGCCTGCGCCGGCGCAGAGAATCCGTCGTCCCTCCTCCTCCCCTTCACGGAGGATCACCTCAAGTGCCGTATCCTCCCCGCGGAGCGTCGAAACAAAGCGGGTATCGATCTTTTCCGACACCAGATAGTCCTTCAGATCCCTGGCATCGGGATCGTCCCCCACCTTCGAACAGAGCAGGCTGTCCGCTCCCAGCCGGGAAAGCGCCACGGCGGTTTCCGTCCCCTCTCCGCCCGGCAGGCAGAAGGATTTTTCGGATTCGGTACGTCCCCCCGCCGGAGGGAGGCTGTCAAGCTCCATGATAAATTCGGTGCGCACGCTCCCGATGACAAGGATTCGCTGCTTCTGCATGGGACACCCCTTCTTTCTTTAATACCGTATCGAGTTCGTTACTTCATTATAACAGATTTTCCCGCCGGAATCAACAGAATATTGTAACATTTTAAGTTTTTCCCTGCTCCGCCGAGGCCGTCAGACCCCGCGCTGCCTCACTTTTCCCGCGCCCCGCTTCTATTTGGTAAAATCGGGTAATATACATAAGTAAAACGCAAATGGGAGTGAGCTTATGACGGAAACACCGAAGGACCGGGAGCGTCCGGTCATCCTGAGCGAATACATCGTGGCGCATAAGGCGACCGTAAGGCAGACCGCAAAACAGTTCGGGATAAGCAAATCGACGGTTCACAAGGATATCACCGAAAGGCTGGAAAAACTCAATCCCCCGCTTTGCCACGACGTCAAGGCGGTTCTGGAGCAGAACAAGGCCGAGCGTCATCTTCGCGGAGGAGAGGCGACGAGACGAAAATACAGGAAGCTGAAAGGCAATCCGTGAAAAAGGGCTGCCCCTTCCCCTGCGTACCCCGCATCGGAAAAGGCAGCCCGCCGCTTTTAACGAAGATCCCTCCGCTCATGACCGCTTTTTGAAGAACTGATAGTATTGACAGCGGATCATTCCGTTGTAAAGCCGTCTGATCTTGTCGGCACGGCGGCCGTAGAGCTTCTCAAAGCACTCGTCGGAGGTGAGAATGTAAATCTGCCAATTGTCCAGCGTGGCAAAATGCCTTCCCATCGCGCGGTAGAGCGCCTCCGCCTCCTTCAGTGTCGACAGCCGCTCCCCGTAGGGAGGATTGCAGACGATCGTGCCCCGCCGCCCCTCCGTCCGGATCTTCAGCGCATCCTCGACGAAGACGCGGACATATTTCTCCATGCCGGCGCGGCGAACGTTTTCGGCGGCGATGGCCGCCGCCTCCGGCGAAAGATCGGAGGCATAGGCTTCAAAGGCGGGATCGGTGACGGCGGCGCGCGCCTCCTCCCGCGCCCTCTGCCAGTGCAGGGACGGCAGCCAGCCGTACTCCTCGGCGGCGAAGCCTCGGTTCAGCCCCGGCGCGGTATTGGTCATCAGCAGCGCCGCCTCAATCGGGATCGTGCCGGAGCCGCACATCGGATCGCGGAACAGCACCGATTCACGGGGTCTTGCGATCCTGACCATGGCCGCCGCCAGCGTCTCGCGGAGCGGAGCCTCTGTCGCCAGAGGGCGGTAGCCCCGCTTGTGGAGCGACGCGCCGCTGGTATCGATCATCAGGGAGGCGACATCCTTGAAGAGGAAGAAGACGATCTGATGCTTCACGCCGCTCTCCGGCAAGCGCTCAAGCCCGTATCGGCTGCCCAACCGCCCGGCCGCCGCCTTCTTGATGATCCGCTGGCAGTCGGGCAGGCTGAAGAGGCGGCTCCTGACGCTGTGCCCCTTGACGGGGAAGGCGTCCTCCCGCCCGATATACTCCTCCCACGGCATGGCGCGGACGCCCTCGAACAGCGTATCGAAGTCGGGCGCGGGGCAGCGCCCCACCTCGACCAAAAGCCGTTCGGCGTACCGCAGCCCGATATTCAGCCTCGGCAAAAGGGAAAGCGGCGCGAAGAAGCGGACGCGGCCGTCGATCGTTTCGATCCGCCGCCCTCCCAGCGCGTCGATCTCCTCCCCCACCGCCTGCTCCAGGCCGAACAGGCAGGTCGCCACAAAGATCTGTTCCTTCTCTTCGGGTCCTGTCATCATGATCTCCTTCCTGTCGGGCCGCCCGTCGAAGCGGTCCGGCCGCTTTCCGACGGAGGCGCCTCTTTCTTTATTCCGTCGTGGTGAAGGGGATGGTCAGCCTGTCCCCTCCGCCCTCAATCTCAATTCTGTGCTGCCCCGGCTTTGTCCGGGTACCAATCCGCCATTCCCATTCCACCCTGCCGTTCTCATCCGAGATCTTGCTTTCCAGCCCCTTGGCGGTGCTGACGGTCGAGGAATAGAAGACCCTGATCGTGTATTCGGTATGGGGCAGTCCGCCGATCCGGAGGCATGCCTTGTCTCCCCGCCCGACACGGTCGGTCAGGAAGAGCAGCGAAATCGTTTCCCTTCCCGGCGCGCTCTGCGGCGGAGCGGAAGCCTCCGGTCCGGCTGCCGGCGGCGTTGTCCCGGCCGTAACGGGATCAGTCGCCCCGACTGTAACGGGATCGGTCGTCCCGACCGCAGCGGGATCGGTCGTTCCGATCCCCGTGAGGTACGTTTCCTCCGGGAGAGGCGCGCTTCCGCCCTCCTCCCGTCCGGTGAGCGGTACCGACACCCCTTCCTCCGCATCGCCTCCTGCCGTTTCGACATAGAACTCATCCTCCGACAAAACGCAGGATGCGGCGGACCAAAGCGTCAGAAGCAGCAGCAAGGAGGCAGCGATTCTTTTCATCACGCCTGCCCTCCTTCCGGAATCAGCCGGATCACGACCAGCTCCGGACGGTTGAAAACGCGGGGCTTGACGTATTTTGAGAGTCCCCTGCTGACAATCATCGTCTGATTGCCGAAGCGATACCGTCCGCCCGCGTATTTCGGGAACCATCCCTGATGCGGCGCATACAGACCGTTGAGCAGTCCCGGCAGGATCACCTGCCCGCCGTGGGCGTGCCCCGCCAGGATCAGATCGAAGCCTGTTCCCGTATAGGCGGAAACCGGCTCGGGACGATGGGTGAGCAGAACCGAAAAGACCCGATCTCCCGTAAAGCCGTCGCAGCAGGAAAGCTGCTCCTCCCACATTCTGCCCATGCGGTCGGGCGAGGCGTAGGGATCGTCGATCCCGCAGACGACGATTCGCTCCTTCCCCGCCGTCAGAACCGCCCCCTCCCCCGAGAGGACGGTAAAGCCGCAGGCGCGGAAGCGCGCCTTGAGCTGCTCCGCCCGTCCGGTATAGACCTCGTGATTGCCGATGACATAAAAGCAGCGATAGCGTCTGCCGAGCGCCTCCGCCAGCGCGAAGGTCGAGCGGTTGGAGACGCGGTCATCCGCGATATCTCCCGTCAGCATGATCGCATCGGGAGAGAGCGGCTCCGTCAGCCGCAGCAGCTCCTCCTCCCCTTTGCCGTAGACCGAGCCGTGGAGATCGGAGATCTGGATCAGGGTCACCGGATGGGAGAGCTTGCGGCTTTTGACCGTATATCCGACGACAACCGGCTTTTCCGACACCGCCGCTCCGGCAAGCAGCGCGCAGCCGCCGAGCGCAGCCGCCGTCATAATTCCTTTGATCATTCCGCCGACACGTCCCTGCAGACGTCAACCCAGCCCAGCGCGCCGGAGCAGCGCTCCAGCTCCGCAATCGTCATCGGCACGGCGCTGTTGGTGCTGCCGGCGGCGGGATAAACCGTTTCAAACCGTTTCAGCGACTCGTCAAGATAAATCCTGACCCCTTCGTTGACCCCGAAGGGGCAGACGCCGCCCGGCGGGTAGCCGACCGTCTCCTCCACACGCTCCCACGGCATCATCCTCGGCTTTTCCCCGAAGCGATCCTTGTATTTGCGGTTATCGATCTTGCCGTCGCCCGCCACCACCACCATCACGCTTCCCTCCGCGGAGAGGAGCAGGATGGATTTGGCGATCCGCGCCGGCTCGCAGCCGAGCGCCTCCGCCGCCAGCCCGACGGTCGCGCTGGAGACGGGAAACTCGATCACGTCGCAAGCCTTCCCGAAGCGCTCAAGATATTGTTTTGCCTTTTCCGCCGACATTGCCGTCCCTTCCTTTCCGACTCACTCATTCCCTTCGGCCTCGGCGGCATATTCCGCCACCAGCCGCACCAGAACCTCCGTCGCCTGATCCATCGACTCTGCCGTGATATGCTCGTACGGGCCGTGGAAGGCATGCCCTCCCGTCCCGAGATTCGGGCAGGGCAGCCCCATAAAGCTCAGGCGCGCCCCGTCCGTTCCGCCGCGGATCGGCGCAACAAAGGGCTTGACCCCCGCCTTCCGGCAGGCAGCCTCCGCCTTTTCGATGATATGCCGGTGTTCCTTCACGATCTCCGCCATATTCCGGTACTGCTCCTTCATACGGACGGTGACGGTGCCCTCGCCGTACTTCAGATTGATCTGCCCGGCGGCGCGCTCCAGCAGCTCCTCGCGATAGCGGTTCAGCTCGGCGCTGTGATCCCGCAGGATGTACTGCAGTCGGGCGCGGCAGACATCGCCCTCCATCGAGCAGAGGTGAATAAAGCCCCGGTAGCCGTCGGTATGGCGGGGAATGTCAAGGGCGGGAAGCAGGGCGTTGAACTCCATCGCCGCAAGGGAAGCATTGACCATGGTATCCTTCGAGCTGCCGGGATGCACGGAAAAGCCGTGGAATTCGACCTCCGCGGAGGAGGCGTTGAAATTTTCGTATTCAATCCCGCCGACGGTATCCCCGTCCATCGTATAGGCGTAGACCGCTCCGAAGCGGGCGACGTCGAAATGATCCGCCCCTTCCCCGATCTCCTCGTCGGGAGTGAAGCCGATGCAGACCTTGCCGTGCGGGATCTCCCCGCCCGCCAGCCGCTCCGCCAGCGTCATGATCTCGGCCACCCCCGCCTTGTCGTCTGCGCCGAGAAGCGTGCCTCCCGACGCCGTGATGAGGGTCTGCCCCTTCAGGGAAGGAAGGTGCGGAAAGTCGGCGCAGCGCAGCACCACGCCTTCCCCGAGGACGAGATCGCCGCCGTCATAGTTTTCGGTGACCTTCGGCACAACCCCCTCTCCGCTGAATTCCGGGGAGGTATCCATATGGGAAATAAAGCCGACGGGAACGGCCCTTTCGCAGCCCGGCGTGGCGGGGATGACGGCATAGACATAGCCGAGCGCATCGCATTCCGCCTCAAAGCCGAAGGAGGAAAGCTCCTCCGCCAGCGCCTGTCCGAGCAGCCTCTGTCCCTCGGTGCTGGGGGTGCGTCCCGTGGTCTCGCTGCTCGCGGTGGGATACCGTACATATTTCAAAAAACGTTCATATGCTCTCATGTTTCCTGTTCCTGCCTTTTCCGACTCGGTTTTATACCCTATCATATCACATTTTTCCCCGTCTGGCAACACCTTTTCGTCTCTTCGGGATTTTTTTCGAAAGCCATTGCCTTCTGCGGCACAACGTGATATAATAGCAGTATGCTATCTTCGGTAAAACGAAAGGGAATCCAATCACCATGTGCAAAGAATGCTGTATCGTCGCAGCGGGACCCTCTCCCGCCGTAATCCGTCCCGGCGCATTTCTGATCGCCGCCGACGGAGGACTTGAAAAGCTGCAGACAGACCATATCCTTCCCGATCTCGTCATCGGAGATTTCGATTCGATCGAATCGACGCCGAGCGGCGACAATGTCCTCAGCTTCCCCCGGGAAAAGGATGACACCGACACCATGCTCGCCATCAAGGAGGCGCTCCGGCGCGGATACGATCGGATCTACATCTCGGGAGGCTTCGGAGGTCGGCTCGACCATACCGTCGCCAATCTTCAGTCCCTGATCTTTGCCGTCAAGCTCGGCGCAGAGGCCTTTCTCTGCGGCGAAGGGGAGACGGTCACGATCCTCAGCGGCGGGAGCGCCGAATTCTCCGAGCGCTGTCGGGGGAAGATCTCCCTCTTCTGCTTCGGGGACAGCGCCTCCGGAGTGACCATCGAGGGGCTGAAATACACGGCGGCGGGGGCTTCCCTCTCCAATATGTTTCCGATCGGAGTCAGCAATGAATTCATCGGAGAAAAGGCTGTCATCTCGGCGGCAAGCGGAATCCTCTGCGTCATGTGGGACGGGGTTCCGGAAGATATCACCATTCTCAAAAGGAAGAACTGAAAACCATGATCAAAGGCGCGATTTTTGATGTTGACGGAACCTTGATCGACAGCATGGAAATGTGGAACGAATGCGGGGCAAGATATCTTGCCCGACTGGGAATCGAAGCGCGGCCGGGGCTGGCGGAGCAGATGGCCATCCTGCCGATTCACGAGAGCGGGGAATACATCCGCCGTCATTATCCGATCGCCCTCACGGCGGAGGAGATCACCGACGGGCTCAATCGCCTCGCCTATGATTTTTACATGAACGAAGCCGAGTTGAAGCCCCATATTCCCGAGCTGCTCGGGGCGCTGCGGGAGGCGGGCATCCCGATGACCGTCGCCACCGCCAGCGACGCGGCGCTGGTCGACAAGGTGCTGACCCGTCTGAAAATCCGCAGCTTCTTCGATACCGTACACGACTGCCGCGAGCTGGGGACCGACAAAAAGCACCCGGAATGCTTCCTGCGCTGCGCCGGTCTGCTCGGTACCCCGCCCTCCGAAACCTGGATGTTCGAGGATATGCTTCACGCCGCCTCGACTGCTCATGCCGCTGGGCTGAAGGTCGCCGGTCTCTTCGATCGCTCCAGCGCCGCAAACGAGGAGAAGATGCGGGAGATCTGCGACGTTTATCTCAAGGAGGAGGCCGATTTCCGCGCTTTCCTCGACCGCATCGCCTCCGCCTGATTCCGGAACACAAAACCGGGAGTCCGATCCCCGCCCCGTGCGGTTCGTTCGGACTCCCGTTTCATTTGCCGTCCGACGCTTTACAGCACCGAATCGGCGGCTTCCTTTTCAAACTGTCTTGTATACAGGCTGTGGTAGTAGCCCTTTGCGTGCATCAGCTCGCCGTGCTTTCCCTGCTCGACGATCTTGCCGTCCCGGACAACGATGATGATATCGGAATCACGGACGGTCGAAAGGCGATGGGCGATGATGAAGGAGGTTCTCCCCTCCGTGACCCTGCCGAGCGCGTCCCTGATCACCTGCTCGGTGATGGTATCGACGGAGGAGGTCGCCTCGTCCAGCACCAGAATACGGGGATCGGCGATGATGGCTCTGGCAAAGGACAGAAGCTGCTTCTCTCCCGTCGAGAGCAGATCGCCCCCCTCTCCGACCTCGCTGTCAAGCCCCTTCTCCATCCGATTGACGATGACATCCGCCGAAACGGTGCGAAGCGCCTCGTAGATCTCCTCGTCGGTGGCGTCGGGCTTTCCGTAGCGGAGGTTATCCCGCACGGTCCCGGAAAAGAGGTGGGGGGATTGCAGGACATAGCCGATATTCGAATGCAGCCAGAGCTGGGAGCGCTCCCTTGCATCACGTCCGTCGATCAGGACACGTCCCTCGGTCGGCTCAAAGAAGCGGCAGACCAGATTGACCAGCGTCGACTTGCCGGCGCCGGTCTCTCCGACGATCGCCACGCGGGTTCCCCCGGCGATCTTCAGCGAGAAATGCTCCAGCACCCTGTCCTCTCCGTCGGGATAGGTGAAGCTCACGTCGTCGAACTCGATATCCCCGACGAGCGGCTCCCAATTTTCACGCTTCGGCTCGAAGGTGTCGCCGTATTTTGCCACGACCTCCGTGCTGTCCGCCACATCCGATTCGGTCTGCAGCAGCTTGGTGACGCGCTCGATGTTGACCTGCGTATTGATGACGGTGGAGAGGGCGTCGATCAGCCAGAGAAGAGGATCCATCAGCCCCTGGGCATACGACATGAACGCCGACAGCGTACCGATCTCCATCACCTGCTCCATCGTAATCAGTCCGCCGCGCCAAAGCACCAGCGCCAGCGCCACATACGAGAAGAAGGAGACGGTGGAGAAGAGCAGGCCGCGGAAATGGGTGGCACGCACCGCCGTCCGCTTCATGCTGCCGGTATCGCCGCGGAATTCCTCCGTGATCCTGTCCTCGACGACAAGGGTCTTGATGGTCTTGGCGCCGGTGATCCCCTCGTTGTAGTCGCCGGAGATACGGGAGTTCAGCTCCCGGATGCTCCGATTCAGACGGGTCAGCTTATTCAGGCAGAGGGCGATGAGGAGCGCCGCCAGCGGCACAACCATCACGACGGCCAGCGCGAGTCCGGGATTGATGGCGAACATAACCGCCACCGCCCCGATGATATAGGAGGTATGCCAGATGCTGTCCATCATGACCCAGGAAACCAGCTCCCCGATGCGGGAGGTATCGCTCATGATGCGGGCGTGGACATAGCCGACGCTGTTCTGATTGAAGTAGGAGAAGGACAGGGTCTGGAGGTGATCGAAGCAGGTCTGCTTCAGATCGTGACCGATCATCATCTCGACGTGGCTGGCGGTATAGGTGGTGATGCAGTTGGCGATGATCTGCACCGTCAGCACCGCCACATACAGCCCGATGAAGTACGGCAGGGTATCCATCACGCCGCGGGCGATGTAATTGTTGATCGCGTAGCTCTGGAAGAGCGGAAGGACGATATCGACGCAGCTTCCGACAATGCCGAGCAGCAGCATCAGCAGCAGCCGCTTCCGATAGGGCTTCATGAAGGGGATCAGCCGGTTGATGCCGAAATAGGGGAGGCGGACATACGCCTCTTTTTTCCTGCGATTGTTCGGTTCGCTCATTCCGACACCTCCTCTTCCGACCCGGACTTCGCCGCGCCGCTTTCTTCGGAGCCGCTTGTCTGGATCTCATAGATACGGCGGTAGATGCCGTTTCCGATTGCCATCAGCTCCTCATGGCTTCCCCGCTCGACGATCCTTCCGTGATCAAGCACCAGAATGACATCGGCGCTCTTGAGGGTGGAGGTGCGGTGTGAGATCAGGAACACCGTCGAATCCCCGAGGCGGGTATTCAGCTCCCGGCGGATGGCGGCGTCGGTCTCGGCGTCGACCGCCGACAGCGCGTCGTCAAAGACCATGATCGGCGTTTTCGCGGTCAGCATCCGCGCAATCGCCGTTCGCTGCTTCTGTCCGCCCGACAGCGTGACCCCGCGTTCTCCGACGAAGGTCTCGTAGCCCTCCGCGAAGCCCGTCACCGTCTCGTCGAGGCAGGCGACCCGCGCCGCCGCCCGGATCTCCTCCATCTCAAGGGAGGGGCGGGTGATGCCGATGTTCTCGGCGATCGTGCGGGAGAAGAGATAGGGCTCCTGCAGGACGATGCCGATATTCTTTCTGATATGGGAGGCCTTGATATCCCGGATATCGACCCCGCCGATCGTGATCCTTCCGCCGCTGCCGTCCTCCGGCAGCTCGTAGAGGCGGTCGAGCAGATACATCAGCGTCGATTTCCCGGAGCCGGTGCCTCCCAGGATGCCGACGGTCTCCCCCGCCTTTGCGGTGAAGGAAATATGCGACAGCAGCTCGGGGCAGCCCTCATAGGCAAAGCTTACGTCGTCAAAGACAATATCCCCCCGCATATCCGGCGTCCCGGCATTCTCCCTGTCCCGCTCGACGGGGGAGGAGAGGATATCGTTGAGACGTCCGATCGAAATACTCGCCTTGCTCATCTCGGAGATCATGCGTCCGAGGCGTCGGATCGGCCAGGAGAGCATGGCGTTGTAGGTCATGAAGGCAATGAATTCCCCCGGCGTCATCTCGCCGTTGACACTGCTCACGACTCCCATGGAGAGAATGATCAGCACCTGCACGCCCGAGATAAAATCGCCCATCCCCCAGAACGCCGACATCAGCCTGGAGAGCCGAAGCACGAGGGAGGTGTATTTGTCGTTCTGCTTTCTGAAGCGATCCCGCTCATACTTTTCGCGTCCGAAGGCGCGCACGACGCGGACGCCGGTCAGGTTCTCCTGCACGATTGCCGAGAGGGCGCCCTCGTTCTCATCGCACTCCTTGAAGTGTCTGCCGATGCTCCGCCCGAACAGGGAGGAATACAGCAGGATAAAGGGGAGGGTGATCGTCGCCGCCGCCGCGAGCTTCGCGTTCATCGAATACATCACGATCAGCGAGAAGGTCACGCGGATCACGATGCTCAGAATGGAGGTAAGCTGCTCCGACAGGAAGTTCTTGACGGTATCGACGTCGGAGGTACAGCGCTGGATCACTTCCCCCGTCTTGTGTTTCATGTGCCACGCGAAGGGGAGGCGCTGGATATGCGAAAAAAGCAGATTCCGAACGGTTTCCACCAGCGTCTCGGCAGCCTTGGTGTTGCTCAGACGCTGAAGATAGCGGAAGACCGCCGCCAGAAGCGCCACGCCGATGATGAGCGCCGCGATGATCCACAGCCGCTCCCGCAGCACCTCCACCCCGCCCATGGCTTCGAACAGCCCGTTTGCAAACCCGGGGAGGGAGGAGGGCTCGCTGCCGATCACGGTGTCGACCGTATAGCGGATGAGCTGCGGATTGACCATATCCAGCGCCGTCAGCACAAGGGAGGTCAGAATGCTCGCAGCAAAATAACACTTGCTTCCGTCAAGAAACATCAAAAGCAAGCGCACGGCAGGAATCCTTTGCCGGTTTTTCGGTTGTTTTTCAGTATTCTTTTTCATAATGGACCCAAAAAGTATAGCCGATACGGCAACTGCCGCGTTCACCTCGCCGAGGGACTCTTTCCCTGCGAGGGAGAAAATTGCCGCACGGATTGATTATATCACATTCCTGCGGCAATTGCAAGGCTGTTTTTCAGAGAGAATCGAGGAAGTATGCGTTGGTATCGGCAGTCAGTCCCCGCTCGTCCCAAACGCTGATGCGGAAGTAAACATCGCTCTCCTCCAGCCGGAAGGACGCCTCCTTCAGCGCCTTGCCCGCCTCCGGGAAGGCCGTCTGCCGCCGTCTCGTCCCGGTATACAGCACAATCCGCTCGGCTTCGGAGCAGCGGATTGACACCGTTTTCGTCTCGTCGTCATAGACAAGAGCGTCGATCACCGGCCCTCTTGAGGCATAGAAATTGCCGCTCTCCAGCGCCGCCGCAACGCTTTGATAATCGAGCCTGTCGGCCTTGATCATCGTAAAGCCGCCGAAGGAGTCGTTCTTCGGAGAGTCAAAGGGATGGGCGTTATGGTTGTCGTCTGCCGCAATGCAGAAGATCCGGTTGCCGGTCTGCAGAAGCTCGTCGTACACCGTCGGCGCATAATCCAGCCATCCCTCGTTCGCGCAGCCGTGATTATAGATCTCCATCGCATGCATCCCGGCGTATTTTCCGTACTGTTCGAGGGTTTCAAGCGACCATCTCGGATGGTTATAGGTGACGAAGAAGCGGTTCTCCCGCCCGATCCGCATCATCTCGCTGACGCATTCCGGCGTGTAGGCGCGGACGTAGTCGGGCTTATCGGGATCGAAGCGGACCTGATTGCGGTACTGTCCGGCGTTGCCGATCAGAT
>CALWTY010000011.1 GCA_944384585.1 uncultured Clostridia bacterium
CAGTTCGTTGCTTAATTTCTAAATATGCTACCCTCACGGGGCTTTTTGTACTGTCCGCACTATTTGGGGCAGTTCAGCTTCGGGCAGAGGGGCGTTTTACCGACAGAGGAGCAGGGAATGCGAACCGCAGCCTCCGATCGGAGCAGATGACGTGCAGGGGCATATCGGTCAAAGGAAGCCGTGCCGGGGCAAATACTCTCCTGCGGAGGAGGCGCGATCCATAGCGGTCAGTTCCATTCGAGCCGCAGCTCCTCAAGACAAAGCCGTTCCGGGTCGCTGACCCGCATTCCCCAGACGATGCCGGGATCGGTGAGCTTTCCGAAGAGCGGCGCCATCGAGGAGCATAATGTCAGGCGAAGTTCCGCTGTCCGACCGCGGAAGCGATCCGGGATCGGGAAGGAATAGGGAGGGAAGGCGCGCAGACCGAGTCTCTCTCCGTCCAGCTCCGCCATTGCAGCGAGCAGATTGTTCCGATACGTCAGAACAAGCCCCTCCGCCTCCGCGGGGATCGGGAGGGTGAGGCAGACAATCGCTCTTCCGAAGAAGCTCTCACCGAAGGGCGACTCCCTGCCGACGGTGATTCTGCCGTCGTCATGCGGGATAAAATCCCCCCACAGGAGGACGAGCGGCAGAAAATCGGAGTCGATGCCGTCAGTCGATAGAAAATGCTCTCCCGCCGCCAGCGGGAGCGGCGGGGACGCCTCATACAGCGAGGTCATGCAGTCGGGAAGCGCCGCGGGGAATCTGCCGAATGTCGTCGGAGCGCCGTCAAGGAGCAGGGCGGAGGGAGCGGGATAGCGGCGCATATGAAGGGTCAGCACCGCGTCGCGATCGAGGGTAAAGCGGAAGGTCTTATCGTCGGAAAAGAAGACGCGGAGGAGGTTGTCGGAGGGAAATTCCACCCGATCGGGGGTCAGCGCCAGGGAATGCGTTCTGACGGCGGGGGCTACGGTCCGGTCGGTGAAGACACCGAAGGGCTCCAGCCTGAACGGGATGCGCTCCCCGCTGCGGTGCAGGATCAGCTCCCTTGCGGGCCCGGGGGTGTCGGAGGCGTCGAGGACGACGAAGGAGCCGTCGGTGAAGGCCTTGAGGCGGAGACGTTCCGCCGTTTTGCCGTTTTTCCCGGTTACGGTGATCACGGGGGTCAGCCCGGACAGAAATGCGTCCAGCGCCGATATGTCGGGGAAAAACCGACCGCTCTGCTCCTCGGTGATTCCGCCGTCTCCAAAGCGGAGGGTGTATTCGGTGTCGGAGCGGTCGGTTTCTCGGATCAGCTTCCAGCCGAGCTGGCGGGCGTTGAGCGCGTCAATGCACTCCTTGAAAAGCGCGTCGTAATGGACCGGCGCTCTGTCGCGCAGGGTGGAGGCACAGGCGGTAAAGGGGTAGCGGAGCGAGAGGGTGACAAGCGGTGTTTTACCGGCGTAGACAACGGCTTCCTTTGCCGATTCGGTCAGCGCGGGCGCGGCGAGAAAATCGGGGGAATCGGGGGAAAAGTTGCTGAAATAGGTGTTCTTTTTCAGATTGCCCCGCAGATCGTAATGCGAGACCATGAAGAAATGATCCACCCCGTGGACGGCCGCATACCACAGATAGCGATTGCGGGAGGCATAGGGCATCGAGCAGGGACCGAGCCCGAACAGCTCCGCCATTGCGTGCTTTGCACCGTGAGCCCGCAGATCGGCAATCTGCGCGAAAACAAGGTCGGTCTCCGGCAGGACGGCGCTGTTCAGCTCGTCGACGCCGGGCAGATCCATCAGATCCAGGCATTCGAAGAGATCGCCTGTCACCTGGATCGCATTATAGATGCTGTTGTCGCCGTAGAAGTGACCGGTCAGGGCGACCGAGTGCGCGCGGCACCAGTCGGAAAGCCGTCTGACATAACTTTCCCGGAAGCGGTCGGCCAGAAGGCGGTTGTACCGAAGCTGAAAATCCGGGCAGTCCTCTCCTGCGGCATAGGCCCGGATTTCCTCCCGCAGATCCTTCCCGCAAAGGGCGTGGTAAGCCTCCTCAATCCCGTCGAAATAGGGCAGACGGCAGAGCGCGGGATCGAAATGCTCCCGTGCAACGGTATAGTCGAAGCTCGGCTCGTCGGTAAAAAAGCCGGCGATCGTCCCGCCGAAATCGGAGGCGAACCACTCGAAATATTTTTCATGCGTCATCGAAAGGAAACAGTCGACGGCATCGGGATTGAAGAGATCGACGGCAAAGGGCTCGAAGGTGCAGTTTTTCTCATCGGTCTTCATCCGTTCCACTCGCAGCACTCCCTTCTCGCAGACAAAGCGCTTGGCGACAAAGGCGGGATCGGCATGTGCCACGCGATTCATGCAGGAGCCGGACGGCCAGTTGAAATCGTCGTACAGCCAGATCCGCATTCCGTGAGAGCGGGCAAAGCTGATGCAAACCTCGCAGAGCGCCCGCCATTCCTCCGACATATAGTCGACCTCCATGCCGGAGCGCGCATAGAGAAGGAGCTGATCCACGCCGCCGCCGCGGAGCTTTCCGAGAAAATCACGCAGACGATCGGGGTCGGGGCGTCCCACCAGCGGAAGAAACGATATGATGGGGTTCATAGAGAAATCCTTTCGGTATTCATGGTATTTTATGTTGAGCGCATCTTGATTATATCATCGATTTCGGCTATAATCAAGGTATAAAACAAAGAGAAATCTTTCTGAAACAAAGATTTTCATTTCGCGGGAGGAGAGAATGGAGCTGTTTATCCGATATGCCGAGCAGGGGGATTTCCCGCCGCTGCCCTACGCAGTCAGGGCATATGACGATCGGTTTCTGTATATTCTGTCGGGGAAGGGGGAGCTTGAGCTGGAGGGGAAGCGTCATGCGATCCGTGAAGACTGCCTCTGCTATTACCCGGCGGGCAGCCGCTATCGTCTCATTGTCGGAGAGGGAGAACGGCTTCGGTTTGTTTCGGTGAATTTTGATTTTTCAAGAGCCTATGAGGGAATCACGCAGGTGCTGCCTCCGGTTCCCGCCGAGCGATACCGTGAGGAAGAGCGGCATATTGCGGCGCTTGCGCCGGGAGAGGATCTGTTTCGGTGCGGCTTTGTGATGCGGGAGGCGATGAAGCTGCGGGAGCTGATGACGGCGGTCGCCGACGAATTCGGCAGCGCCGTTCCCCATGCCGAGCGGCGGGCATCTGCGCTGCTTCAGTATCTCTGCTATCGGATTCTGGATCGGCGGAAGCCGCCGGAGGAGCAGCTCTGCCGGCGGGTGACGGGCTGGCTTGAGGAGCATTATGCGGAAAAGCTCGAGATCCGCAGGCTGGCGGAGGTCTTTGCCTATCATCCCAATTATCTCGGTGCCGTTTTCCGAAAAGGGACCGGTATGACGCTGCACCGCTATATCATGCAGCTTCGCCTCCGACGAGGGGCGGAGCTGCTCAAGAGCAGCTCCGCTTCCGTCGCGGAGATCGCGGAGGCGGTAGGCTTCGAAAATGCCGACCACTTTTCCGCCTGCTTCACCAAACGCTATTCGATCCCCCCGACCGTCTATCGAAGAACGGAATTATCGCTCTGAATCGGGAAAATGGATGATATGCCTATGAATTCGGACGAAAAGATTCTTGCCCGAAGGGGGAGAACCCGCTATAATGAAACCGAAAGCAAATGACTTCCGCCCCGCTGCAGGGCGGAAAAACAAAGGAGGATAACGCAATGGAGCGACTTTGTCGGAATGGCTCGTCCTTGCCGCCCGAGGAATGGGGCGACGGTCTGTTTGTCGATTGCCGGAATGAATTTGCCTATGAGGGGTATATCGGAGAGCTGCTTGATTTTATTCGGGAGCATCAGCTTCTCCGAAAGGAGCTGTGGGAGAGATTTATTGAGCCCTTCCGCACCGCAGCGGACGGGGACGGCGGCTGGCGGGGAGAATTCTGGGGTAAGATGATGCGGGGCGCCTGCTTCGTCCTGTCTGCGAAGAGGGACGAGAGGCTCTATGCGATTCTGAAGAGATCGGTCGCGGAGATGATCGGAAGCGCCGATACAACCGGGCGGATCAGCTCCTATCCCGTCTCGAGGGAGATGACCTCCTGGGATCTTTGGTGTCGGAAATATGTGATGCTCGGAATGCAGTACTTCTTTGAGCTGTGCGACGACGAGGCGTTCAGGCAGGAGATTATCGCTTCGCTTCTGCGGCAGCTCGACGCGATCACGGCCAAGGTGGGGGATCGCGAGAAGGGACTGATTCCGATCACCGAGACCGGCAATCCTTGGCGGGGTCTGAATTCATCCTCGATCCTGGAGCCGGTCATGCGGCTCTATACGATGACAAAGGAGCCGCGCTGCCTGGCATTTGCAGAGCACATCGTCTCCTGCGGCGGTACCTCGGTCGAGAATCTCTTCCGACTTGCGCGGGAGGATCGGCTTCTGCCGTATCAGTACCCCGTGACAAAGGCGTATGAGATGATTTCCTGCTTTGAGGGCCTTTTGGAGTATTCCCTTGCCACGGGGGAGGAGTCCTGCCGGGAGTCGGTGCTTCGCTTTGCGGAGCGTCTTCTCGAAAGCGACTTTACCGTCATCGGAAGCGGCGGCTGCGCGGGGGAGATGTTCGATCATTCCACCGTCCGTCAGGCGAATACGACCAACAGCGCAGTCAAGCAGGAGACCTGCGTCACGGTCACCTATATGAAATTTTTCCTCCGTATGCTGCTGCTGACCGGCGATCCGAAGTATGCAGACGCCTTTGAGCGTTCCTTTTTCAACGCCTACCGCGGCGCGCTGAATACCGAAAATGCTCTCGATCCCGTTCTTCGCCGCTTTGAGACATGGGTGAAGGAGCCGCTGCCGTTTGACAGCTACAGCCCGCTCACGGCGGGACGGCGGGGAAACGGGATCGGAGGGCTGATGGAGCTGACCGGCGGGCATTATTACGGCTGCTGCGCCGGCATCGGCCCGGCGGGCGCGGGGCTTTTGTCGAAACTGCAGCTGCTGACGCGAAAGGGTTGTCTGGTGATGAATCTTTATTTGCCGGGGCAGGTCACGGGCTTCAGCCCGTCGGGGCGGCGGGTGACGATCAGGACCGAGACGGAGTACCCGAAAACCGGGGTGATCCGGATCACGCTTCAGCCCGAGGAGGAGGGAGAGCGCTTCGCGCTTCTGCTGCGGAATCCCGCATGGAGCGAAAGAACGACCGTGACGGTCAACGGAGAGCCTCTCCCCGCCTCAGACGGGTATCTGCGGGTGGAGCGGGCATGGAAACGGGGGGATACGATCCTGCTGACGCTCGACCTGCGGATCAGGGTGCTGCATCCCATTCCCTACGGCCACCAGGTGATCATGACGAAGGTAGACTGGGGGCACGATTATATCGTCCCGGTATACGATCGGGAGGATCCGAAGGCGAAATATCACATCGCGCTCCAAAGAGGGCCGGTAATGCTGGCGGCGGACAGCCGCCTTGAGCGAAGGGAAGCGATCCCGCCGGTTCGGGAGGACGCGGAGGGCTTTGCGGAAGGGAAACTGACCGATCGCATTCCCTTCCCGCATCTGGTGGGAGCGGAAATCACGCTGGCCGACGGCAGCCATCTGACGGCGGTTGATTACGGCTCGGCGGGGAAACGATGGAACAGCGACCGCGCCGCGGTGTGGATCATGACGGAGCAGCCCGGCGGCGGAGGGGCGGAACAGGAGCGGAAAGATGGCGTATGAGATCGTAACACGGCGGTTTTTACATTCTGCATGGGTCTTCGGAGAGGATTCCTTCCTTTCGGAGGGAATGGGGCGCGGCGGAATCGACGGCGCGGAATGGATCTGGCCCCATACCTATGCAAGAGCCTATCTCCGGCGGTATTTTCAGGCAGACGGCAAGGAGCCGGTCAGCGCGGTTTTCCTCTGCGACAATCCTTTTGATCTTTTTGTCAACGGGAGGCAGGTCTGCAGCGGCGTCAGGCACTTCGAAGGCTCGCTTGACGGTTATGTGACGGCGGGCGAGAACCGCATCAATCTCCGCGCCGCGCAGACCGCCGACGACGGTTTCTTTACCTCGGCGCTCTGCGGTGTGATCCGGGTGGGAGGCAGAACGATCGTCACCGATGGAAGCTGGGAGGCCTATGTCCCCGTCACCTTCTGGGAAAACCGAGAGCCGGAGGATTGGCAGACGATGACGGCGGACAACCGCATCAGAAGCTGCCCGATCCATCCCGCCGCGAATAAGCGTTCCCTGTACCTGCGCGGCAGTTTTTCCGTCAGCGGCAGGGTGACCGGAGCGATACTCCATACGACCTCCCTCGGCCTTGCCGAGATGTATCTGAACGGCGTCAGAACCGACGACGAGCTGTTCTCGCAGGGAATCTCGGAAAAATACCGCGAATATCATACCGTCGACGTCACGGGACTGTTGCGGGAGGGGCGGAATGTTCTCGGGGCGCTGACGGGGAACGGCTGGTACAACAGCGCCTCCCACAGCGAGGTATTCATGAACAAGCCGAAACTTCGCGCTGAGCTGGAGATCGAATATGCCGACGGGCGACGGGAGTGCTTCGGGACGGGGAGAGGCTGGAAATGCCGCTTTTCTCCTCTGACCGACAACGATCTGCAGTTCGGGGAGCGACGGGATGAGCGGCTGGCAATCCCCGATTGGTGCGATCCCGATTATGATGACACGGATTGGAGTCTCTGCGGGACGGAGGAGGAGATCGCCGCCTTCGTTTTGCGGCACGGTCCGCCCGTCGTGATCAAGCGGCGGCTTGAGCCTGTCAGCCGAACGGTCGGAGAGGGGAGAGTGCTGCTTGATTTCGGAGAAAACTGTGCCGGCCGCTATCGGATCGTGCTGCAGAACACCGAGGCGGGTCAGAGAATCCGCATCCGCTTCTGCGAACGGCTGGATCGGACGGGCGAGCCGATCGTCGGTGCCTACACGCCGGTCTTTTTCAACCGCGACGCCATGCCGGGCGGCTGCTCTCCCGCTTGTATGCGGAATTTCGATCTCTATATCTGCAAGGGCGGGGAGGAGGACTATGAGCCGCATTTTGCCTTTTCCGGCTTCCGCTATCTGATCGTGGAGGGGCTTGCCTCCCCGGAGCAGCTTGTTTCAGCCCGGATGACGGTGATGCATAACGATCTTGTCGACACGGGACGGCTGGAGAGCGGGAATCCCCTGATCGGACAGCTCTTCGATGCGACCCGCCGTACATGGCTGTCGAACGCCTTGAACGGCCCGATGGACTGCCCGACGCGGGAAAAGAACTATTGGACGGGAGATGCCCAGCTCTTCTGCCCGACCGCTTGCTATCTGACCGATTGCAGCGAGTTTCTTGCAAGATGGACCGACGGCGGAAGGAAAATGTGTCCGGGGGTGTACGGCTGGGGAGACGAAATCTATCTGATCCCCTATACGCTCTATCAATTCTACGGCGATATCGGACTGCTGCGGGTGAGGTGGGAGGAGATTGCCGCTTATGCCGAAGAGCGGCTTTCCTGCCTTGAGGAGGGGCTTCCCGTTCATCCGAATTCCCCCTTTAACGATCATCTCTCCCCTTTTTCCGTCCAAGCGGGGCGCGATTTCTTCGCCTGCGCATATTTCTGTCTGATGCTGCATCTTCTCGTAAAGCTGGCGGGACTTCTCGGAGATGACGAGCGTCGGGCGCGCTATGCGGCGCTTTCGAAAGAAGCCGACGTCAGCTTCGATCGGCGCTTCTATCTGCCCGACCTCGAAAAATATACCCCCGAAGGGCAGACGGGCTATGTGCTGCCGCTGGCGTTCGGCTTGGTCCCGGCGGAACGGGCGCAGAGAATGGCGCAGAAGCTGAACGAAGCGGTGCTGCGGCGGGGATGTCTCGATACCGGCTATGTGGGAACGCGGTATCTGATGCAGGTCCTTTGCGAGTACGGATACGGCGGGACGGCGGCCATGCTTCTTGAGCGGAGGGAGTATCCTTCCTGGCGGCATATGCTGTCGCAGGGAGGGAATACCGTCTGTGAGACCTGGGGCGGAATTTCCGACATGGCGGAGGAGCAGAGCCTCAGCATGAATCACTTTACGCTGGGCTCGGTGGTCGGATGGCTCTTCCGAGATCCCGCCGGCATCCGTTGGGAGGAATCGGAGGCGGGCTTCTCTCATGTGGTGCTGAAGCCGGTCTTCCTCCCGAAGCTGGGGGATCTCCGCGCGACGCTCCAAACCGTCAACGGAAGGATCACCGCCGGCTGGCGCGAGGTGGGGGAAGGGTTCCTGTATGAATTTTCCGCCGAGCGTCCGATTACCCTGATTCTGCCCGACGGAAGCCGGACGGAATATCCGGCGGGCGCATACCGCGTCGAATATCATCCGAAGGGATGAACGCCGCCCCCAAGGGCGAGGCGAAGGAAGAATGCCGGAAAAAAACCGACGAACGGAACTCCGTTCGTCGGCATCCGGGGATCGTCAGAGATCCTTTTCGGAAAAGGTGGTATTATCTGCTTTCAGCGTCTCAAGCGAGAATTGCCCGATCAGGCGGTTTTCCGAGAGGCAGGCGTTTTTGCAGCAGAGCAGCGAGAGCAGATGCTTGTCGAAGTAACGGCTTTTCACCCGCCCTGAGGCAAAAATGCGATTGCCGCGGAACACCAGTCCCTCGACGGAAAAGGCGTGCAGGATCGGGGTGTCGGGGGAGAGGAAGGTGTTGTTCTCGATCACGATGTTCCGGTGAAAGGGCGTATCAAGCCCCGGTTTCCGGATATCGGGGTGGATGGTGATCATGGCGTAGCTGAACTGGAAGGTCGAGAGGTAGCAGGCATCGGTGAAAAGGTTGTTACGGATGATAACCTCCAGGCAGCGGCCGGAATTGTACCAGAAGCTGGTATCGTTGGAGAGCATGATGGCGGCGCCCCCCGATTCGAAGATGTTGTTCTCGATGAGGACGGGGCGGGGCGTGACGAGCAGAATGCCTCTGGCGCGCCCGCTTCCGAAGTGATTGTTTCGGATCACGACCTCCGGCGAGTTGCTGAGGTTATCGATCAGCAGCGTGTCGGTGCGGGGGTTGAGGGGGGGCAGTTCTCCCTTCAGAACGATCTCAAATTCCGTCTCCGACAGAAGCCGGTAGGAATCGACGACCGCCGTTGCCGTGGTTTTCATGGTCTTACCCGACATCAGGCAGACCGTTTGTCCCGGCGCCGCCCAGCGGGGAAATCCTTTGGAATTCTGGCTCAGATAGGCACACTGAAGGACATTGCCCCCCGTTACACGGCGGACTGCGGCATAGATGCCGTGAATCTCGATCGGATCGTTCTGAAGACCGTGGAAGGAGCAATCCTCGATCAGAAGCGCCCCGCGGCAGCAGGAAAAGTGAAAGCCCCCGTGACAGCCGCAGGCAATCTGCCGCCCGACGCTTCGGTTGGGGAGGAAGCGGACTTTTTTCATGGTCAGGTTCTCTGAAAACTGGAAAAGCGCCCCGATTCCGCCGGCGGAATGGATCGAGATATTTTCAAGGGTAATGCGGTTGCATTCTTCTGCAAAGATCGCGGGCTGACCGCATTTGTTGTGATTGAGGACGATGATGCTGCCGGGATAGGGCGGGATTTCCTCCCGCATGACCTCCGAGACATAGAGGCGGAAGAGGCCGGCGGAGAGCTGTTCTGCACCGCGGAAGCGGATTCTGTCGGCGCAGTTCTGCGTGACGGTGAAGGTGTCGGGATCATAGCTGACGTGCATACCGTAGGTCAATTCCGACTCCTGCCCGTCTCCGATATCAAAATACAGGCTGAAATTCCGAACGTGGCAGGGAAACAGGTGACAGTCGATCCGCAGATCGAGGTAATCGGTGCTTTTGTTGACGACGACTCCCTCGGCGGCGAAGGGCTTCTCCCAATCGATCGAGAAGTTCTTCAGCGTGATATCCTCGCAGCCGTCAAGCAGGAAGGGGGTGAGCTGTCCGCTGCAGATCAGGCGGGAGTCGCTTCCGTCGATGGTCAGGGCGCGTTTGTCCTTGAGACGGAAGGAGACGCCGCAGGACCGGAAGGGCAGGCTGCCGGACATGACGTAGGTATATGGACGGGCGCTGAGGGAATGAAGACGATACGTCCCCCTTTTGAAGCGGAAAACGGTGTTCTCACGGCTAAGGGAGAATAATTCGCTCAGCTTCCGGGAACAGTCGGCTTCGGTATCCGGCAGGATCCCCTCATCACAAAGGTCAACGACTTGTAGGTTCTCCATTTTCTTCTCTCGCTTGGATCAATTTGATGAATTCGGGACGATAAGCCCCAAGATTGTTTTATATTATAGCATATTCGCTTCGATATTGCAAGTATTCCCGCAAATTATTTCGCTTCCTTTTCGATAGGGTTGGATGAAATGCCCAATCCGGATGATCGCTTGCCTCTTGACAAGCGTATTTCGGTATGATATGATAGAGTAAAGCCTGAGAATGGGCAGATAGTTTAAGAGGCAAGGAACGGGGACAATCGGCATGAAGGATTTCAGCTATCATTACAACAGCCTGGACGAGACCCCGGTCAGCCGACTGACGGCTTCTATGGGCGGCATGGTGCTTTCCCATATATCGGTCAATGCGCAGAAATATGTGTTCATCAACGATTATGTCAGCATCGGGGACCGGCGGTATATCAAGCTCGTCTTCATCTCCTCCGGAAGCGGGAGGATTGTCATCGGCGGCGCAGAGCGCCAGATCAAGCAGGGCATGGTGGCGATTCTCGACGGCGACAACGGCTTCAATGTCTTTCCCGGCTCCCCGGTCATCCTCTATATCTGTGCCTTTCTGCCGGAGCTGTTCGGCGGGAAGACTGTTTCTTCCGCCTCGCTTGAGGATCTGAAGGATGATCCGGCGCTTGCCTTTTTCTTTGAAAATTCCGGCTTCGACCGCTACTGGATCAGGATCCCGAAAATCAAACTCGACGCGATCCAGCATCTGTTCAACGATATGGTATCGGAGACCGAAGCGCCTACGCCGGCCTATCGGCAGCTGATGCGGCTGAAGATCTCGGAGCTTCTGATCCGTCTTTCGGAATCGACCCTTGCGGCGGGGGAAACGCCGGAGCTGCGCGACGTCCAGATGGTCAATCAGGTCATCGGCTATATCAAGAACAACTACGCCAAGAAGCTGACCTACGACGATCTGGCCAAAATGATCTGCGTCAGCCGCTCCAAGCTCTTCTCTGTCTTCAAGGAGGTCACGGGAAAGACCATCGGGAAATATATCGAGCTTGTCAGAATCGAGCGCGCCTGTATTCTTCTTACGACCACGAACGATACCGTCTACAAGATCATGCTTGATGTCGGCTATCGGGATATGAAGATGTTCTGTAAGCGATTCAAGGAATTCAATCAGGTCACCCCGACCGATTACCGGAAGCAGCACATCCCCCGTGTATGAGGGTGACGGCTGCACCGCAGATGAAAACGCCGCCCCACGGAGGGGCGGCGTATATGATTATTCGCGGATAAAATTGGTGGCCTGACGGGGCTCCGGTTCGGGCGTCGGTTGATGAGCGGCGGCCATGGTCTTCAGCATCCACGCCATGTTCCGACCGAGAACGCGCATGACCTGAAGCCCTTCGATATCCTTTTTGACATCCTCCGGGGTTATGCCGTGGACGGCGTTCCAATATTGGGAGGTGACGACAGGCATCTTGCTGATCGTAAAATACTTGTTCAGCCGATCGAAGGCGGCGGTCGTGCCGCTTCTTCTGGCGCTGACGACGGCCGCGGCCGGCTTGAAGGAGAAGTCCCCTCCCGCATAGAAGACGCGATCCAGCAGCGCGCAGAGGGCGCCGTTCGGACCGGCGTAATAGACGGGAGAACCGACCACAACGCCGTCTGCCGCTCTCAATTTCGCGATCAGCTCGTTTGCGGGGTCGTCGTCGAAGACGCATTTGCCGAGGCGGGCGCAGGCGCGGCAGGCGATGCAGCCCCGGACGGGGGCTTTTCCGATCTGAAAGATCTCGGTCTCGATCCCCTCCGCCTCCAGTGTGTCGGCAACCTCGCGAAGGGCGGTGTAGGTGCATCCCTGCGGATGCGGGCTTCCGTTGATCAATAAAACCTTCATGGTACTCTCCTTTTTGTGTGTGGATGAAATTGATACGGCTCGGTCAGCCGGGAGGATAAACGAGAGAGACGCTTCAGGGCGTGCCTTCCGCAGGAGCATCTTCCCGATCGGATGAATCCGTCGGGGCGGCGGGCAGTTGACCGTCATCCGCTGCAGAAGGAGTTTTACCGTCATCCGCTGCAGTGAGCGCTTGACCGTCGTCCGTCGCAGAAGGGGAGGCGGGCTTGAGACGGCCCGACACGATCCGAAGGACCGTAAGGACGGCAAGATAGGCAAAGCTCAGCCATACGATCAGGTTTCCGACACGGGAATAGAGGGTCGGTTCGCTGCGGAAGGAGACCTCGGCGGCGGTATAGCCCGACACCAGCGGCTCAAGATAGGCGCGGATCTGTCCCGTTTCGGAGATGAGGGAGGAGATGCCGGTGTTGGCGGCGCGAACAAAGCATCGCCCGCTTTCGACGGCGCGGAGGACAGCGTGCCCGTTGTGCTGATAGACGGCGGCGGAGTCGAGATACCAGGAATCATTGGTGGAGAGCAGCATCAGCTCCGCGCCCTCCCGCACCGAATCGGTGGTCAGCGTTTCGTAGATCGAGTCGAAGCAGACCAGGCCGCCGATCCTGCCCTCCTCCGTCTCAAAGAGCGCGGGGCCTGTCCCCGGCTGCAGATCGTCGTCGAACATATTCATATCGGCAAGGAAGGGAAGGATCGTCTTGATCAGCCCCGGCATCGGCAGATATTCCCCGAAGGGGACGAGATGCCGCTTGCAGTAGACGCTTTCGTTGACGCTGCCGTCGGGATGATAGAGATAGATGGCGTTATAGGTGCTTTGGCTGCCCGGATCGGTGTAGAATGCCCCGACCGCGAGATAGATGCCCTGCTGTCGGGCGAGGGAGGAGATCCTGTCGCTGACCGACGGGGCTTGATTGAGGGACACGGTGATGACAGTCTCCGGCCAGACGACAAGGGAGGCGCCGGTTTCGGAGACCGCCTTCCCGGTCAGCTCGGTGTAGATGCCGAGGGAGGTGTTGAGGGAATCGTCCGCCCATTTGTCTCCCGACGCGATATTGCCCTGAATGCAGGCGGCGGTGATCGTCCGATCGGAGTCCTTGCTTCCGACCGACAGGCGGATGAAGCCGTAGGCGGCGTTCAGAATGACCAGCAGGGCGGCTGCATAGGCCGGGAGGCTGAGCTTTTTCGTCTGTCGGAAGTGCCGCAGCGCTGCGAGGAGAAGACCGTTGACCAGCACGATGAGAAACGAGAGGAAGAGGGAACCGAGCAGCGAGGCGCTCTGGATGATCGGCAGGAGGCGATATTGGGTGACCGCCAGTCTTGCCCAGGGGACGCCGAACCAGAACTGCGTCTGAAACCACTCCATGACGCACCAGAGGGCGGCGGCGGTGAAGGGCGCGAGATATCTGCGGTCGGAGAGGGAAAGCTTCCGATAGAGGAAGGGAACAAAGGCGGTGCCGGCGCCCTGCAGAAGGGAGAGTCCCAGCCAGGCGACGATGATCAGCAGCACGCTTGCCGCATTGGAGAAGCCTGCAAAGTCAAGGGGATAGAGATAGGTGAACCAATGATAGATCATCCCGTAGTAGCCGAGGGAGAAGACAAGACCATGACGGTAGGCGCTCTTTTTCCGTTCCGCGATCAAAAAGAGCGGGATCAGCGAGACCCACGGCAAAAAAGCGAGAACATCGAAGATCAGCGGCAGAGCGGTCAGCAATCCGCAGAGGAATACGATGAGGTAGCTCATGCGTCGGTGTTACCTCCTTTGAAAAAGCGTCGGACAAACCAGATCGATTCGGCGGGGACGGTGAATTCCCTGCCGACGAGATAGGAGAACAGCTCCCCCTCGTCAAAGCGCAGATAGTAGGAATAGAGCGCCTGCGCCGTCAAGCCCGCCTTTCTGTCTTCGCGGTTGACGCCGTACTTGCCGTCCCCCAGAAGGGGGTGTCCGATCGAGGCGAAGTGCGCCCGGATCTGATGCGTCCGCCCGGTGAACAGCTCCGCTTCGATCAGCGAGAGACCCTCCCGCTCCTCTAAAACAGTATAGCCCGTCCTGATGCTCTTGCTTCCCTTGACCGGCTTGCGGAAAACGGTGACGGTGTTTGAGGCGCTGTCCTTGAGGAGATAGCCGGTCAGAACGCCGGAGCGCTCCTTCAGGCTGCCGTGGACGGCGCAGAGATATTTCTTTGTGATCTTCCGATCGCGGATGAGGGCGTTCAGCTCCCGGAGCGCTGCGGCATTCTTGGCGGCGATGACGATGCCGGCGGTGTTGCGGTCGATCCGGTTGCAGAGCGCAGGGGCGAAGGACTGCTCTTTGTCGGGATCGTATTCCCCGCGCCGGAGCAGATATGCCTTGATCTGCGTGATCAGGGTATAGGTGTCCTCCTTGTCGTCGGAATGGACCGGCAGGCCGGCGGGCTTGTCACAGAGGAGCAGGTTTTCGTCCTCATAGACGACCGAGAAGGAGGGGGTGATATGGCGGAGTCGATCGGCATCGCGGGAGGATCCCCCGAACAGCTCGTCGGACAGGAAGAGCTGGACGGTGTCCCCTTCCTGCAGGAGCTGCCCGATTTCGGCGCGCTTGCGGTTGACCTTGATCTTTTTGGTGCGGATCGATTTGTACATCAGCGACGGGGGCATGGCCTTGACGGCCTTCAGGAGGAACTTGTCAAGGCGCTGACCGGCGTCGTTCTTTCTGACGGTGAGAAGCTTCATGGCGGATACCTCTTCCAAGATGTTCGGAGCTGAATGAAGAGAGGGGCCGGCGCGAAAGCGGCACAGCCCCGAACGTTATCCTCTGTCCTTGAAGACAGGTTCCTCCTGCGGCTCGTCCTCTTCTTCCTCGCCGCGTTTTTTCGCGCCGACGTTGTCGCTGACGTAGTAGGGATCGATCATGATCTCCTTGACCTTCGGATAGGCGGCGTAGATGCCCATGAAGGTGGTGAGGGAGACCAGGAACAGCACCGGCAGAATGATGCCGATCGGGAAGATCGTCATCAGGAAATAGTAGTCGATCAGCATCACGGCGATCATGCCGAGAAACGCCATAAAATTGCGCTTGAAGCCGAGGATGGCGAAGATGAAGGAGTTTTTGATGATTTTGTAGAGCGACAGATCAAAGGTGACGAGCATGATATACATATAATAGCGCATCATAGTGTAGATCATGGCGATGATCAGCATGACGCCGAAAAGGAAGCCGTAGAAGGAGGTGGAGCTGCCGACGTAGAAGATCAGAAGATCGTATAGAATGATCAGAATGAAGAGCAGATCCAGAATGCCGAGGAGCATTCCCTGCTTCCAGTTGCGCTTGATCGAGTATTTGACGTCGCTGAGGAACATCGAGGGGTCACCCTTCACGATATTCCGCATGACATAGACGGTGGCGAGATTGACGATCCCGAAGGTGAAAAACACCAGCAGCGTCAGGGCGAAAAAGACGTAGGTGGCGGTCGTGGGCAGGGAGACCGACGCCTGGATCCCGTGGACGCCGAAGAGGGCGGCGGAGGCGGGATTGGCCGTGCCGCCTGCCGTGAGCGCGCCGTAGAGGGGGGCGAAGAGGGAGGAGGCGGGGGCGGTGGTGTTGATATTCAGATTGCCGGTCAGTCCGTAGAGCCCGAAGAGAATCGGGAAATTGCCGAGAAACGCGAAGATGTTCAGCGCGAACATCACGTTGAAATTGGCAAGGTAGAAGCGGAAGAAGTTGCCGAGCGTTCTCGGCTTCCTGACGTCCTCCTTGGTCAGCCCCTTGCCGTTGCCCTTCGGATTGAAGATTTCGTAGAGAATATGCCGTTTTTTCTTGTTTTTCGGATCGCGTTTCAGTTCAGCCAAGGTTATTCAACATCCTTTCAGAGATCAGATCGGGAAATAAAGGAGAAAGAAATACAGCGCCGTGGAGAAGGAGAGGGTGACGGCTGCCGCCGCAAGAAAGGTCCGGAACAGCGCCTGCGTATTTTTGGCGCGAAGAAGCTCGACGGGGTCAGGCGCGGCGGTACGCAGAGTATTCCGGCAGAGGGCGCATTCCGTCGAAAGACAGGTGAAGACGGCGGCTGCTGCCAGCAGAAAGAGCAGCACTGCCGCATGGGTGAAGGGATTCAGCCCGGACGTGCCGTAGCGGATGACAAGAAGTCCGTACTGCGCGCCGGCGCAAAGGGATGCGACGGCGCCGATTGCACAGGAATAAATCGTGAAGGCGGAAAGGAGCATCAGAAGCAGGGGCTTGAGAAACTCCGCCGTGAATAAAACATATCCGCGGAAGGAGAGCCCGTTCCCCGCCGGCGAGGGGATCTCCCTGACGAGAGAAATCCCGTAGGCAAAGCGCAGGGCCGCCGCCAGCGAGGCGCTCAACAGAAAAATCAGCAGATAGATCAGATAATATTTTATGTTTTTCCTCAAAATCATCACCGGAAACATATATATGAGGCGGCGCCTCCGATCATTCCGGCGGGGAGGATAAGGCGATATTCTTATTTTAACATATGGAAGGAAAGAAATCAACCGCGGCGATAAAATTTTACATTTGCCCGTCCGATTTACAAAAGCCTTACATTGTTTTTACCGGAACGTGGGCGCAACGGGGGAAGGCTTGTGATAAAATGGGTGCAGAAAACAGAAAAGGAGATAAAACATACAATGAAAAGAAACGGTAAACTTCTGAAAGCCGTCTGTGCCGCAGCGGCGGTCGTGCTTGCGGCAACCTCCCTTGCTTCCTGCGGAAAGAAGGGCTTTGATTCCTCCAAGAATATCAGCGTCGTGGCCAGAGAGGACGGAAGCGGAACGAAGTCCGCGTTTATGGAGATCATCGGTCTGAAGGGCAAAGCCGACGTGTCGGGCGTGATCATCGCGACGGGTACGGCCGGCGTGCTGACTGAGGTCAAGAACAATCCTCTTGCCATCGCATACGAGAGCCTCGGCTATGTCACCGACGAGGTGAAGATGCTCAAGGTCGACGGCGTTGAGGCCACCATCGAGAACATCAAGAACGGCAGCTACAAGATCGCCCGTCCGCTGAACGTTGTCTATAAGGAAGAGACGGTGGCCGACGGACTCTGCAAGGCTTACCTCGCCTTCCTCCAGAGCAGCGACGCGCAGAAGATCATCTCCGAGGAAGGATACGTTTCTACCAATGATTCCGCGACGGAATACAAGATCGAGTCCGGTCTGAGCGGCAGCATCGCGATCTCCGGCAGCACCTCTCTCCAGCCCCTGATGATCAAGCTCGCAGCCAAGTTCGAAGAGCTTCAGAGCGGCGTCAGCATTGAGGTCTCCGGCGGCGGAAGCGGCACCGGCTACAAGAATGCCGAAGAGGGCGTCAGCCAGTTCGGTATGATCTCCGAGGTCTTCGATTCCTCCAAAGCGGCCAGCTGCACCTCCTACGAAGTTGCCAAGGACGGCATCGCGGTGATTGTCAACAAGGCCAACCCCACCGAGTCCATCGCGCTCGACAAGCTGAAGAACATCTACAACGTCGAGGCCGGTGACGCAGCCGTCACCAAGTGGAATCAGGTAGGATAAACGCCATATGGAATCGGCATACGGTCTGATCAGAACAAAAGAAGCCTTCATGAAGGGGCTGTTCCTCCTCTGTGCCGTATTCTCGATCCTCGCACTTGTGACAATAACGGTATTCCTGCTGGTAAGCGGAATACCGTTTATTGCCGAGACGGGGGTAGGAGAGTTTTTGCTCGGTCTGGAGTGGGCCCCGCTGGCTGACAGTCCCGCATACGGCATTTTGCCGATGATCGCGGCAACACTGTATGTGACGGCGCTCTCGGTGGTGATCGGTCTCGGCACCGGCCTGTTTACCGCAGTCTGCCTTTTCCGGTTCTGCAACCGGCGTCTGGCGGTTGTGATCCGGCAGATGATCAATCTGCTCGCCGGCATTCCGTCGGTGATCTTCGGTCTGTTCGGTATGACGGTGATCGTGCCCTTTGTGCGGGATTATCTCTCTCCGAACGGCGTCGGATACGGAATTCTTTCCTCCTCGCTGGTGCTGGGCATCATGGTGCTTCCCACCATCGTCAGCGTCAGCCTTGACGCGCTGAACAGCGTTCCCGAGAGCTACTATGAGGGGGCGCTGGCATTGGGCGCCACCAAGGAGCAGGTCACCTTCAAGGTGATGCTGCCTGCCGCCCGGAGCGGAATCCTCGCTGGCGCCGTGCTTGCCATCGGACGCGCCGTCGGTGAGACGATGGCGGTGATTATGGTCATCGGGGGAAGCCCCGAGATGCCGACCGGGCTCTTTCAGAGCGTGAGGACGCTGACCGCCAACATCGCCATGGGCGCCATGGAGTTGTCGGGAGACGCCCTTTCGGCGCTGATTGCGACCGGCGTGGTGCTGTTTGTCTTTACGCTGCTTCTGAATATCAGCTTTTCGATGCTCAAACGGGACAAGACAGCGGGGAAGAGCAAAGGAGTTTTGAATGATAAAAAGTAAATCGCATCGGCCGGGCGTCCTATTCTATCGGATTCTGCGGTACATCAGCATCGGCGCCGCCGCGCTTGCGGTTCTGAGTCTGGCCGCGGTCACGATCTACGTTCTGGTCAACGGGACAGGCAAGCTCTCCGCGGAGCTGATGTTCGGAGAATACGACGAGACCCCTTCGATCCTTCCCGCCTTTGTGGGAACGCTTGAGCTGATTTTCATCGCCTGTATCACGGCGATCCCGATCGGAGTGGCGAGCGCCGTCTTCCTCTCGGAATATACCGGCGGGAAGGGCAAGCTGGTCAGAGCCATCCGTGTTGCGACGGAGACGCTGGCGGGCATTCCCAGTATCGTTTACGGACTGTTCGGCTATCTCGTCTTTGTTGTGACCTTCGGCTGGGGCTACAGCATCCTCGGCGGAGGGCTGACCCTTGCCATCATGATTCTGCCGGTCATCGTGCGCTCCACCGAGGAAAGCCTTCTGGCAGTGCCCGCGGCCTACCGCGAGGGGGCGTTTGCCCTCGGCGCGGGAAAGGTGCGGACGATCTTCAAGGTGGTTCTTCCTTCGGCGGCAAGCGGCATCGTGACGGCGGTGATCCTGGCGGTCGGCCGTGTCGTATCGGAGAGCGCGGTTCTGATTCTGACGATCGGCATGGTGGTCAACAAGGTGCCGGAGAACGTGCTGGCGCCCGGAACCAGCCTTGCGCTCGATATTTACTATTTTGCCAGCCACGGATACCCCGATCAGGCGGCGGCAACCTCTGTGGTGCTGCTGGTCTTTGTGGCGGTGCTGAATCTGATCGCCGGGGGGCTTGGAAGGCTGCTGAAGCGGTCTGCGGGAGGTTTGAAATGAAGGTTTTTACCGAAAACATGACGATAACGGCAAAGGACTGCAACCTGTATTACGGGGATTTCCATGCCCTGCGCGACATCAATATCAGCATTCCCGGCAAAAAGGTGACGGCGCTGATCGGTCCGTCGGGCTGCGGAAAATCCACCTTTCTGAAGATATTCAACCGGATGAACGATCTGGTGGAGGGCTGCCGTATCACGGGAGAGTACCGGATCGGGGAGATCGACATCTTCGACAAGACGACTGACATCAATCTCCTCCGCAAAAACGTCGGCATGGTGTTCCAGAAGCCGAATCCCTTCCCGATGAGCATCTACGACAACATCGCCTTTGCACCGAGAACCTTCGGGATCAAGCGGAAGGATGAGCTGGATGAGATTGTCAGGACCTCGCTGCAGAAGGCGGGGATCTGGGACGAGGTGAAGGACCGCCTTCGCAAGAGCGCCCTCGGCATTTCCGGCGGTCAGCAGCAGCGCCTCTGCATTGCAAGAGCGCTGGCAGCCTCTCCCCGCGTGCTGCTGATGGATGAGCCGACCTCGGCGCTCGATCCGATCTCGACCGGCAAGATCGAGGAGCTGACCGACGAGCTGAAAAAAGAGATCACCATTCTGATCGTCACCCATAATATGCAGCAGGCCACCCGGATTGCCGATATGACGGCCTTCTTCCTGCTCGGGGAGCTTGTGGAGTACGGGACCACCGACCGTATCTTCTCCTGCCCGTCCGACAAGAGAACCGAAAATTATATTACCGGACGTTTTGGCTGAAATGTGTTGAAAAACAGAAAGGAATCGTGTATAATGAGCATAAGAAACAAATATGAGTCGGAGCTGAGACTGGTCTTCGATAAGCTCATAGCCATGTGCCATGCGACAGAGCTTGCCATTGAGAAATCCATCACGGCGCTTCAGAAGCGTGACCGCACCCTTTCACACGAGGTCATGGACGAGGATAAGTATATCGACAACATGGAGCGGGAGATCGAGCAGGACTGTCTCAAGATCCTGCTCATGGAGCATCCCGTCGCGAGCGATTTCCGCGACGTCTCTGCGGCGCTCAAGATGATCACCGATCTTGAGCGGATCGCGGATCAGGCCGCCGATATTTCCGAGATTTCCCTTCAGTTCGGAGAGGAAGAATTCATCAAGGAGCCGGAGCATATTGCACAGATGGCGACGCTTGCCATCGGAATGGTGAAGGACGGCGTGAACAGCTATATCAACCGGGATATCGAGATGGCGCGGTCGCTGGACAGCCGTGACGACCGGGTCGATCTGCTGTTCGAGACGGTGAAGGCCGATCTGATCGGGCTGATCCGGGAGGACTCCGCCAATGCCGATCAGGCGATCCTCTTTATGATGATCGCGAAATATCTCGAGCGCATCGGAGACCACGCGGTCAACATCGGGGAATGGGCGGAATACGCGGCAACGGGGTATCATAAAATCGGATAACGGAGGAAAAGTATGAGCGGAAAAGCATTGATATACGCAGTGGACGACGAGCTGTCAATTCGGGAGGTGTACCGCTACGCGCTGAGCGGCGCGGGGTTTGAGGTATGCAGCTTCGAAAACGGGGAGGAGCTTTTCCGTGCGCTGAAGAACCGCAGACCGGATCTGATTCTGCTTGATATTAT
The DNA here is from genome assembly GCA_944384585.1 of uncultured Clostridia bacterium. Taxonomy (GTDB): domain Bacteria; phylum Bacillota; class Clostridia; order Oscillospirales; family CAG-272; genus Colimorpha_A. Next base: position 20,906 of record CALWTY010000011.1, read on the forward strand.
GCTGGACGGATCGGACGGATATGAAATTCTGACTGCCCTGCGGAAGAATATTCTGACGGAGGAGATCCCTGTCATTATGGTATCCGCCAAGGGAGAGGAAATCGACAAGGTCAAGGGCCTTGATCTCGGAGCGGATGATTATATGGCCAAGCCCTTCGGCGTGATGGAGCTGACGGCGCGGATCAATGCCAAGCTGCGTGCCGATGCCAGACGCGCCGAGAGCCGATACAGCTATCGCGACATTTCGATCGATGAATCGGGGCATGAGGTCTATGTCGGCGCTGCTCCGATCTCCCTCACGCTGAAGGAATACGAGCTGCTCAAGCTCCTTGTGCTGAATGCCGGCAAGGTTCTGACGAGAGATCGCCTTCTCGACTCGGTCTGGGGAGAAAACTACGGCGAGACGAGAACGCTGGATATTCATGTGGGACAGCTTCGGAAGGCAATCGGCGCCTCCGAGGCGTCCATTGAGACTGTAAGAGGGGTGGGATATGTGCTGAAATGAAGAATCGTCTGATCGTATTCACGCTGCTGGTCACCACGGTGTCGCTGCTGGTCTTTTTCGGATTTGAAATCCTGATCACCGAGGATCTTTACTACAAGCAGGCCGAGCAGAAAATCATCGACGTGACCGCAATCTGTGCCGGAAACTATACCGACGCCGAATCGGCGGTGAAGAAGCATACCGAGGATATCAGGATCACGGTGATCGATTCCAGGGGCGATGTGATCGCAGACAGCGAGCAGGTCGATACCTCGGAGCTTGAAAACCACCTCAGCCGCGAGGAGATCATGGCCGCCGTGAACGACGAGCCCAAGCCGGTCAAGCGGAAGAGCGATACGCTGGGACGCACGATGGTCTACTATGCCCTTAAGGTCGAGACGGGGGAGGATTATGTCATCCTGCGGGCAGCGCTTCCCGTCGAGACCGTCCGGGAATATGTGATCGGGAGTATTCCGATGATGCTGTATGTGCTGTGCGGAGCGCTCCTCTGCTCCCTCTTTGCCAGCGTTGCAGTCGGCAACAGTGTGATGAGGCCGCTGAAGACGGTCTCTGCCGATCTGCGGGCGATCCGGGACGGCACATATCGGCGGGTAATTCCCTCCTCCAAGGATGAGGATATCAACAAGATGCTGATCGATATCAATGAGATCAGCGAAAAGCTGCAGGAGACCATCAAATCCGCCAATGACGACAGAGAGCGCCTCGGGTATATTCTCAATAATGTTTCGGACGGGATCGTGGTGCTTGACCGCGAGGGACGGATCGGAATGATCAACCGCAACGCGGCGGAAATCTTCAGGATCGACAATGCCTCCGGCAGCGAATATACCGTTCTGACCGGCGATCCCGACTTCAACAAGGCGGTGCGGAAGGGTTTGACCGAGAATGCCGACAGCGTGATCGAGTACGGAGACGACAGAGAGCGCACCTATCTGGCCTCCATCCGCGTGCTGGAGCGGGGCTATGTCATCATTGTGCTGTCCGATATCACGGCGGTCAAAAACAACGAAAAGAACCGCAGCGAATTCTTTGCCGACGCCTCCCATGAGCTGAAAACGCCTCTGACGGCGATCAAGGGCTTCAACGATATGATCCTGCTGCGGAGCGAGGATGAGACGATCCGGAATTTCTCTCTGAAGGTCGACAAGCAGGTGACCCGCATCATCGGGCTGATCAACGATATGCTCGATCTGTCGAGGCTGGAGAATCAGCGCGAGCTGCTCCCGGTCGCCGTCAACCTGCGGGAGGTCGCAGATAATGTCGCGGTGACGCTGACCCCTCTCTGCGATACCAAGCACGTCAACATCAGCGTTTCGGGAGAAGAAACGGTGTATGCCGAGGTCGAGCATATGACCGAGTTGATCAAGAATCTGGCGGAGAACGGCGTTCGCTACAATAATCCCGGCGGCGTCGTCCGCGTCACGCTGTCGCGGACCGAGGAGGGGGTTCTCCTTGAGGTCAGGGACAACGGAATCGGGATCGAGGAAAAGCACCAGGCGCGCCTCTTCGAGCGCTTCTATCGGGTCAATAAGTCCCGTTCCCGCGAAACCGGCGGCACAGGACTCGGCCTGTCGATCGTCAAGCATATCTGCGAGCTGTACGGTGCGGAACTGACGCTCAGCTCAAAGCCCGGGGTCGGTACGAAGATCCGCGTGCTGTTCCGGGACGGAACGAAAAACGAACCGCATCGATAATCAAAACATCCCCCGCCGTACGGCGGGGGATGTTTTGATGTATGTCGGACGGGATGAGCGCGGAAGATCGACTCCATCCCTCCGGTCACGGGATTACGGCGTCAGCGCCGAATATCCCATCAGATAGCGATCGACCTCGGCGGCTGCTGCGCGTCCCTCCGCGATCGCCCATACGACAAGCGATTGTCCGCGGTGCATATCCCCGGCCGTGAAGACCCTCGGAATATTGGTGGCATAGCTTCCTTCCCGCGAGAGGACAGTGCCTCGCGTGCCGCATTCCACGCCGAAGGCGCGGCAGACATAGTCCCTCGGTCCCGTGAAGCCCGCCGCAATGATGAGCAGATCACAGTCAAGCTGCTTTTCGGTGCCGGGCAGCTCCTTCATAACGGTGCGCCCGGTCTTGTTGTCCCGCTCGGGGGCAAGGGAGACGGTGACGACCGAGGTCAGCCTGCCCTGCTCATCCGAAATGAGCTTTTTGACGGTGGTCTGATAGATCCGCGGATCGCTTCCGAAGACGGCAATGGCCTCCTGCTGACCGTAATCGGTTTTGCAGACTCTCGGCCACTGCGGCCAGGGGTTGGATTCCGTTCTCGTGTCGGGAGCCTTCGGCATCATCTCGATCTGAATCACCGAGCGGCAGCCGTGACGGATGCAGGTCCCGACGCAGTCGTTGCCGGTATCGCCGCCCCCCACGATGATGACATTTTTGCCGGCCGCCGAGATATGATTTCCCTCGGCAAGGCCGCCCTCCAACAGCGCATGGGTGGTGGATTTGAGAAAATCGACGGCAAAGACCACGCCCTGCGCCTCCCGTCCCTCCACCGCCAGATCACGGGGCGTTCCGGAGCCGCAGCAGAGGACGACGGCGTCATAATCGCGGAGAAGCTCCGCCGCATCCTTTTCGCTTCCGACGTCGGTATTGAGCTGAAATTCGACGCCTTCCTGCGTCATCAGCCCGCTCCGGCGCATGACGATCTGCTTTTCGAGCTTCATGTTGGGAATGCCGTACATCAGAAGACCGCCGGGACGATCCTCCTTTTCAAAGACCGTCACGCTGTGGCCGCGGCGGTTCAGCATATCGGCACAGGCAAGCCCGGAGGGACCCGATCCCACAACGGCGACCCGCTTGCCGGAGCGCACCTTGGGCGGGCGGGGGACGATGTAGCCCTTTTCGAAACCGTTTTCGATGATGGCAAGCTCGTTTTCCCGGATGGTGACGGGATCGCCGTACAGCCCGCAGGAGCAGGCCGCTTCGCAGAGGGCAGGGCAGACGCGGCCGGTGAATTCCGGGAAGCTCGCCGTCTTGATCAGGCGGGAGAGCGCATGCTCCCAGTTCCCGGAGAAGATTTCGTCGTTCCACTCGGGGATGAGATTGTGCAGGGGACAGCCCGACACCATGCCGTTCAGGGTCATGGCGGACTGGCAGAAGGGGACGCCGCAGTTCATACAGCGTGCGCCCTGTTCCGAGCGCTCCTTCTTGGTCAGGGGCGGATGAAATTCGTTGAAATCCCCGATCCGTTCAAGCGGAGGACGGGAAGAATTATTTTTTCTGTCGTACTCCAAAAATCCAGTGGGCTTTCCCATGTTATTCCCTCCCTTTCTTGCCGGTGACGGCGTAGAATGCTTCCAGCTCGGCCTGCTCTCTGTCAAGCCCCTTTTCGCTGAGCTGTGCGATGGCGGCGAGCATATTGCCGTAGTCGACCGGCACGATCTTTTTGAAATCGGGCAGATAGGAGGCGAAATCCGACAGGATCCGCTTTCCGATTGCGGAGCCGGTGGCCTCCACATGAGCCGCGATCATGGTGCGAAGCTCCTCGGCGTCGTGCTTTTCCGTCACCTCGGTCATCGTGACGAGCGATTTGTTGAGGCGCTGGTAGAAGTCGTGGCGGATATCCAGGACATAGGCGATTCCGCCGCTCATGCCTGCGGCAAAGTTCTTGCCGGTCGGGCCGAGGATGACAGCCTTGCCGCCTGTCATGTATTCGCAGCCGTGGTCGCCCACGCCCTCGACGACGGCGATTGCACCGGAATTTCTGACGCAGAAGCGCTCCCCGGCCATTCCGTTGATATAGGCCTGCCCGGAGGTTGCGCCGTAGAGCGCGACGTTTCCGATGATGATGTTCTTCTCCGCCTCAAAGCCGGAGCCGGCAGGCGGGCAGACGATCAGCTTTCCTCCCGAAAGCCCCTTGCCGAAGTAGTCATTGCTGTCGCCTTCCAGCCGCATGGTCACGCCCTTCGGGATAAACGCGCCGAAGGACTGCCCGCCGCCTCCCCTGCAGTTGAGGGTAAAGGTGTCATCGGGAAGGGTATTGCGGAATTTCTTCGTTACCTCCGAGCCGAAGACGGTGCCGAGGGTGCGGTTGGTGCTGCAGACATCAAGCGACATGGCGTGAGGCTTTCCGGAGGCAAGGTACTTCTTGAATTCCGGCAGAATGCGGCTCATATCGAGGGTTTGTTCGAGCTTGAAATCATAGATATGCTCCGGCTCAAAGTGAACGCCGTTCCCTTCGGGAGCAGGGAGAATGGCGGAGAAGTCGACGGTTTCGGAGCGTTTGGTGTATTTTGTCTCGCGGATTTTGATATATTCGGTATGCCCGACCAGGTCATTGAGGGTGCGCACGCCGAGCTTTGCCATGATTTCCCTCAGCTCCTCTGCGATGAAGAGCATGAAATTCATGACATATTCCGGCTTCCCGCAGAAACGTCGGCGAAGCTCGGGATTCTGCGTGGCGATGCCGGCAGGGCAGGTATCGAGGTTGCAGACCCGCATCATCAGACAGCCCATTGAGACCAGCGGCGCGGTGGCAAAGCCGAATTCCTCCGCTCCGAGGATGGCGGCGATGGCAACGTCCCGTCCCGTCATCAGCTTGCCGTCGGTCTCCAGAATCACCTTGGAGCGAAGCCCGTTGCGGATCAGCGTCTGATGCGCCTCCGACAGTCCCAGCTCCCAGGGCAGACCCGCGTGATGGATCGAGCTTTGGGGCGCCGCGCCGGTGCCGCCGTCATAGCCGGAGATCAGAACGACCTGCGCGCCGGCCTTGGCCACACCTGCCGCCACCGTGCCGACGCCGGCCTCCGAGACCAGCTTGACCGAGATGCGGGCGCTGCGGTTGGCGTTTTTCAGATCGTAGATCAGCTGCGCCAGATCCTCGATGGAATAGATGTCGTGATGGGGAGGCGGGGAGATCAGCGAGACACCGGGGGTGGAATAGCGGGTCTTGGCGATCCAGGGATACACCTTCTTGCCGGGCAGATGACCGCCCTCACCGGGCTTTGCGCCCTGCGCCATCTTGATCTGGATCTCCTGCGCGTTGATCAGGTATTCCCCGGTCACGCCGAAGCGGCCGGACGCCACCTGCTTGATGGCGCTGTTCTTTTCTGTCCCGAAGCGGCGCGGATCTTCTCCCCCCTCGCCGGTGTTGGACTTTCCGCCGAGGCGGTTCATGGCGATCGCCATGCACTCGTGCGCCTCTTGGGAAATAGAGCCGTAGGACATGGCGCCGGTCTTGAAACGGCGCACGATCCCGGAGGCAGGCTCCACCTCCGAGAGCGGAATCGGCGTATGCTCGTCAAAGCAGAAGTCGAGCAGCCCTCTGAGGGTATGGGGCTTCCGTTCGTTGTCTACCAGCGCCGAATACTCCTTGAAGCGTGCATAGCTTCCGGAATGGGTGGCGTCGCGGAGGGCGACGACGGTTTCGGGGCTGTACATATGATCTTCCTTGTCCTCCCCGGAACGGAGCTTGTGGCGGCCGATGCTGTCGAGGGTGGTGTCGGTGCCGAGGCCGAGCGGATCGAAGGCATGGCTGTGCCGCCATTCGACCCCCTCCTCGATTTCCTTAAGCCCGATGCCGCCGACGCGGCTGACGGTATTGGTGAAGTATTTGTCGATGACGTCCCGGCGGATGCCGATTGCCTCGAAGATCTGGGAGGACTGATAGGATTGGATGGTCGAGATGCCCATCTTGGAGGCGATCTTGACGATGCCGTGCAGGATGGCGGAATTGTAGTCGTTGACAGCGGCGGAGGGATCCTTGTCGAGCATTCCCTTATCGATCAGCTCCTCGATGCACTCCTGCGCCAGATAGGGATTGACGGCTCTTGCGCCGTAGCCGAGCAGGGCGGCGAACTGATGCACCTCGCGCGGCTCGCCGCTTTCCAGCACCAGCGAGACGGCGGTGCGCTTCTTGGTGCGGATCAGGTACTGCTCCATAGCCGAGACGGCGAGCAGGGAGGGAATGGCGACATGATTCTCATCGACCCCGCGGTCGGAGAGAATGATGATGTTTGCCCCGTTACGATAGGCGCGGTCGCAGGCGACGAAGAGGTGATCGAGAGCCCGCTCCAATGAGGTGTTCTTGTAGTAGAGGAGGGAGACGGTTTCGCACTTGAAGCCGGGGCGGCGGATCGCCTTGATCTTCATCAGGTCGACAGAGGTGAGGATCGGGTTATGGATCTGCAGGACGCGGCAGTTGGCGGCCGCCTCCTCCAGCAGATTCCCGTCCGATCCGATGTAGACCGAGGTGTCGGTGACGATTTCCTCGCGGATGGCGTCGATCGGGGGATTGGTGACCTGCGCGAACAGCTGCTTGAAATATTGGAAGAGCGACTGATGCTTTTCCGAGAGAACGGCGAGCGGAATGTCCGTCCCCATCGAGGAGGTCGGCTCACTGCCGTTTTTGGCCATCGGCAGGATCGCGTCCTTGATGTCCTCATAGGTGTAGCCGAAGACCTTATAGAGCCGGTCGCGCTCGCTCTGCGTGTGATTTTCGACCTTTTTATTGGGGATCGGCAGCTCCTTGAGGCGGACGAGATTCATGTCAAGCCACTCCCCGTAGGGACAGCGGGAGGCATAGTGACGCTTGCATTCGTCGTCGGAGATCAGACGCTTTTTGACGGTATCGACCAGCAGCATTTTCCCCGGCTCAAGGCGGCTTTTCTTCACGATATGCCCGGCAGGGATATCAAGCACGCCGACCTCGGAGGAAAGGATCAGCATATTGTCGTCTGTGATATAGTAGCGGGCGGGGCGCAGACCGTTGCGGTCCAGCACCGCGCCGACGGTGTCGCCGTCCGAGAAAAGAATGGCGGCAGGGCCGTCCCACGGCTCCATCATCGTCGAATAGTAGTGATAGAAATCGCGCTTTTCGTGGGAGATATTGCGGTCGTTGCGCCAGGGCTCCGGGATGGTGATCATGACGGCGAGAGGAAGCTCCAGCCCGTTCATCACAAGGAACTCCAGTGTGTTGTCCAGCATGGCGGAGTCGGAGCCGGAGGAGTTGACGACGGGGAGGATCTTGTCCATATCCTCGTCCGGGAAGACGCGGCTCTTCATCGTCTCTTCCCGCGCCATCATCCGGTCGACGTTGCCGCGGATGGTGTTGATCTCTCCGTTGTGCAGGATAAAGCGGTTGGGATGGGCGCGCTCCCAGCTCGGATTGGTATTGGTGGAGAAGCGGGAATGCACCATCGCGATGGCGCAGGTATAGTCGGGGTCGCGCAGATCCTGATAGAAGGCGCGGAGCTGGCCGACAAGGAACATTCCCTTATAGACGATGGTGCGGGAGGACAGGGAGGAAACATAGGTGTTGTCGTTGCTCTGCTCAAAGAGACGGCGGATGATATAGAGCTTCCGGTCGAAGGGAAGACCCGGTTCGATGCCGGCAGGCTTCCTGAGGAAGCACTGCATGATAAAGGGCATACATTCTCTTGCGCGCTTGCCGAGAATATCGCTCTCCACCGGCACCTCCCGCCAGCCGAGGAAGGGCACGCCTTCCTTTTCCGCGATGATCTCCAGCATTTTCAGGGCCTGACTCCGCTTCAGCGTGTCCTGCGGGAAGAAGAACATCCCGACGCCGTATTCCCGCTCCCCGCCCAGCTCGATGCCGAGGGAGGCGGCGGTTTTCCGGAAGAAGGCGTGGGGGATCTGGGTCAGAATGCCGACGCCGTCTCCCGTCTCGCCGTCAGCGTCCTTGCCGGCGCGATGCTCCAGCTTTTCGACGATGCCGAGGGCGCGGTCGAGAATGGCATGGCTCTTCTGACCGTCGATGCTGACGATCGCGCCGATGCCGCAGGCGTCATGTTCAAAATCTTCTCTTAAAAGTCCTTTCGGAGAGTGTTCCATCATATCATTCCTTTCACGGGTCGGGTTGGATGAAGGGCGTTATTCCGGGATCATAAAAGCTCAAGCTCCTTCAGCCACAGGGCGGCGGAGGCATCGGAGGGCATTCTCAGATCGCCTCGCGGGGAGAGGGTCACCGAGCCGACCTTCGGGCCGTCCGGCAGACAGGAGCGCTTGAACTGCTGACTGAAGAAGCGTCTGACGAAGGTCTTCAGCCAGAAGAGGATAGTCGTATCGCTGTAAAGCTCCCCGTAGGCCAGCCGTGCCAGCCGATATATCTTGGCGGGGGAGGAGCCGAAGCGAAGCATATGATAGAGGAAGAAATCGTGCAGCTCATACGGTCCGACAAGATCCTCCGTCCTCTGCGCGATTTCGCCGTTCGGATCGGCGGGAAGCAGCTCGGGGGAGACGGGGGTGTCCAGGATGTCAAGCAATACCCGGGACAGCCCGTCGGGGCTTCTCTCCGCCTCATACCGCACGATATAGCGCACCAGCGTCTTGGGGACCGAGGCGTTGACGCCGTACATGGACATATGGTCGCCGTTATAGGTGGCCCAGCCGAGCGCCAGCTCCGAAAGATCCCCCGTTCCGATGACAAGCCCGCCGGTCTTGTTGGCGAGATCCATCAGCACCTGGGTGCGCTCTCTGGCCTGGGAGTTTTCGTAGGTGACGTCAAGGCATGTCTCGTCGTGCCCGATATCGCGGAAATGCTGACGCACCGCGTCGGTAATATTGATCTCCCGCAGCGAGACGCCGAGCTGCTCGCAGAGCTTGACGGCGTTTGATTTGGTACGGCGGGTCGTTCCGAAGCAGGGCATGGTGACCGCCTCGATCTCCCTGCGGTCGCGTCCCGCCAGATCAAAGGCTCTGACCGCCACCAAAAGGGCGAGGGTGCTGTCGAGACCGCCCGAAATGCCGATGACGGCGGTTTTGGCGCGGGTATGCTCGATCCGCTTCTTCAGCCCGTAGGACTGGATGCGGAGGATCGATTCGGCACGCTCTCTGATCTGATCATCGTAGGGCGGGACGAAGGGATTGCGGTCGAACGAACGGGTCAGCACGGTGTCGCGCAGCTCCTGCGAAAAGCCGATCCTCTCAAAGCGGGGGGCGGCCCTGTAGGTCGTGATGCGATGGCGTTCGTGGCAGAGGCGCTTGACGTCGATCTCGCTGATCAGAAGCGAAGCATTCTCAAAGGGCTTGTTCTCCGCGAGGATCGTGCCGTTTTCCGCGATGATGTGATGACTTGAGAAGACCATGTCCTGCGTCGATTCCGAGGGAGCGGCGTTGCTGTAGACATAGCCGCAGACAAGTCTTGCGGAGGTGGAGCTGAGCAGCAGGCGGCGGTACGCCTCCTTGCCGATGACCTCGTTTGAGGCGGAGGGGTTGCATAGGATGACGGCGCCCGCCTCCGCCAGCGCAGAGGAGGGGGGACAGGCGACCCAAAGATCCTCGCAAAGCTCGACGCCGAAGCGGTATTCCGGCAGCTCGCGGCACTCAAAGATCAGATCCGTCCCGAAGGGAACGGTCTGCCCGCAGAGGGTGACCGGGCGGCTTCCGCCGCCGAGCAGGGAGGCGGAGGAAAACTGCCTTGCCTCATAGAATTCCCCGTAGCCGGGGATGTGGGTCTTGGGGATCAGTCCGAGAATCCGCCCCTTGTGCAGCACCGCCGCGCAGTTATAGAGCTTGTCGCAGAAGCGGAAGGGAAGTCCCAGCACCGCGATCGGGTAGAGAGATTCCGTCTCGCGGCAGATTCGCTCCAGCGCCGGCTCGACGGCATCTGACAGCCGGTCGGAGAAGAAGAGATCGCCGCAGGTATAGCCGGTGAGACAAAGCTCCGGCAGAACGAGCAGATTGACGCCCTCCCGATCGGCCTCGCGAAACTTGGCGATGATGCGTTCGGTATTGGTATCGACGTCTGCGACGGTGATCTCAACGGAGGCCGCCGCGGTTTTGATAAATCCCTGTTTCATTTCGGATCAACGGAGCGATATGCTCCGACCTTTCATATAATATCGTGCGGAATAGAGTTCCCTACAATATTATACACGCAAAAGCGGGGCAATACAAGAGAAAAATCGCGGCAGACGCCGATTTTTCTTACTTTCCGCTGTCGCCGTAGTTGGAGAGGACACGCGCCGAGGGATCTTTGACGTCACAGCCCTCCCAGCTGCGGTTCGGCATCCAGAAATCCGCCACCATTTCCGCCTGATGGGGATAGAATTCCTCGAACAGCTCGCGGTAGAGCAGGGATTCCTTGGTGAAGGGGGCGGCAAAGTCGTAGGCTGCCGCTTTTTCGGAGAATTCCTCGTCGGTGTAGCGCTCCTCGGCGTATTGCTTGAGATAATCGACCATCGAGTGCCCGACAGCGTCGCTGAAGGCGGCCTTTTCCCGCATCAGGATGCTTTCGGGCAGCAGATCGCCCGCAAAGGCGCGCCGGAGCAGGTATTTTCCCTTGCCGTAGCGGTTGAGCTTCAGCTCCGGATCAAGGCTCATGACATAGGAGACGAAGTCGAGATCTCCGAAGGGGACCCGTGCCTCGATGGAGTTGGCGGAGATGCAGCGGTCGGCGCGGAGAACGTCGTACATATACAGCTCCCGCACCCGCTTCTCCGCCTCCTTCTGGAATTCCTCGGCGGAGGGGGCGAAGTCGGTGTATTTGTAGCCGAAAAGCTCGTCTGAAATCTCGCCGGTGAGCAGGACACGGACGTCGGTGGTGCGGTGGATCTCCCTGCAGAGCAGATACATTCCGATGGAGGCACGGATGGTGGTGATATCATACGTTCCGAGAACCGAGACGACTTCCGGCAGGGCGGCGATCACATCCTCCCTGGAGATGATGACCTCGGTGTGCAGGCTTCCGATGTAATCGGCGGTCTCCCTGGCGTACTTGAGGTCGATGGCGTCCCCGCTCATTCCGATGGCAAAGGTGCGGATCGGCTTTCCGAGAAGCCTTGCCGAAACGGCGCAGACCAGCGAGGAATCGAGTCCGCCGCTGAGCAGGAAGCCGAGGGGCGCGTCGGCGTCCAGACGCTTTTCAATGCCCAGCACCAGCTTTTCCTTGATGTTCCGGCAGACGATATCAAGCGCCTCGCGGTGGAAGGCATCGGGATTTGCGATGTCCCGATAGCAGACGAAGCGGCCGTCGGCGTAATAATGCCCGGGCGGAAAGGGGATCACCTTCCGACAGAGGGGCACGAGGTTTTTGGCTTCGCTGGCAAAGAGGATCGCGCCCTCCTCGTCATAGCCGTAGAAGAGAGGGCGGATGCCGATCGGATCCCGGGCGGCGATCAGCTGCTTTTTGCTGCCGTCGTAGAGGATCAGCGCGTATTCGGCGTCGAGCATTTCAAACATCCGGTATCCGTATTCGCGGTAGAGCGGCAGAAGAATCTCGCAGTCGGAATCGCTCTCGAAGCGATAGCCTTTTACCTGAAGCTCCCGCTTCAGCCGCCGGAATCCGTAGATCTCGCCGTTGCAGACCAGAAGATCGTCTCCCAGCCCGAAGGGCTGCATTCCCGAGTCGGTCAGATCCATGATGGCAAGACGCTGAAAGCCGAGGAAGCCCTTTCCGAGAGGAAGGAAGCGCATATCGTCAGGACCTCTTGAATGGGTTTTGCGGAAGGCGTCGCAGAGTTTATGCTTCGGGATCAGGGAGCCGGAATATCCGAAAACAGAACACATGGCAGGGTAACCTCTTTCAATGTTAATAATAAGCGCACAGCTCACCCGCGACCGAATGGTCGGCATAATAGGGCGAAGCTGTGCGCTCGCGGTACCACCTATCTTGGTTCTCGTCGGGCTCTTACAAGCCCTTTCCCGATAACGGGGGAAGGCCGGCGCTCCTACTTGCCGTCGGGCGTTCGGTTTGCTGCTCGGAAGTGTTCTTTCCCGCCGTTGCCGACCGAGGGCTTCCAGCCCGGAACGGATTGCGTTCATCGACCCTCTTCTCTGGCGGAGGCAGATCGGCGGTACTTTTCTTCGTCATGGCATTTGTCTGTTCAGTTTGAGGGGGAAACGGGTTCAGCGAACTCCGAAGAGCATATCGCCGTAGGATGGCATCGGCCAGAAGTCCTCCGCCGTCAGCGTCTCGGCTTCGTCGCAGGTGATGCGGAGCTCGTTCATGGCGGGGATGACGGTGTCCTTATAGTACATGGCAAGCGCCTCGTAGGAGGAGATGGCCTTGGCACCGGCGATCGAAAGCTCCAGCTTCTTGACCTTGGCAAGTGCCGAGCTGTTGAGCGCTGAAAGCTTGGAGACCAGCTCGCATTCCACCGAGCTGTCGGCATTCTCAACGGCCTGCTTCATCAGAACGGCGGTCTCTGCGAGGGAGCGGATGTACTTCGAAACGGCGGGGAGGATTTCCTTCCTTGCCATATCCACCATGGTCAGCGCCTCGATGTTGATGACCTTGCAGTAATTCTCCAGCATGATCTCGTGGCGGGAGCGAAGCTCGGTCTCCGAGAAGATCTTGTTGTCGGTGAAGAGCTTGACATTCTTCTCATCGAGCAGATGGGCGAGGGCGTCGGGGGTAGCCTTGAGGTTGTAAAGCCCGCGCCTGGCGGCCTCGGCCACCCAGGAGTCGTCATAGCCGTTGCCGTTGAAGATGATGCGCTTATGCTCCTTGATGGTGGTGTGGATCAGATCGTGGAGGGTATCCTCAAAGTTCTCGGCGGTTTCGAGAATATCGGCAAAGCCCTTCAGCTCCTCTGCCACCGCCGTGTTCAGCACGGTGTTGGCGTCGGAGACGGAGGCTGCAGAGCCGAGCATACGGAACTCAAACTTGTTGCCGGTGAAGGCGAAGGGTGAGGTTCTGTTGCGGTCGGTGGTGTCCTTCGGGAATTTCGGAAGGATGTGGACGCCGATGCGGAGCAGCTCCTTTTCCTTCACGCCGTAGGCGCTCTCGGTCTCAATGGCCTCAAGCACATCCCTCAGCTCGTCCCCGATAAACATCGAGACGATGGCGGGAGGCGCCTCGTTCGCGCCGAGACGGTGATCGTTGCCGGCGGAGGCTACCGAGATGCGGAGCAGATCCTGATATTCGTCGACGGCCTTGATGACGGCGCTGAAGAAGATCAGGAACTGGGCATTCTCATAGGGGGTCTCGCCCGGCTCAAGCAGATTGACGCCGGTGTTGGTGGAGATCGACCAGTTGTTGTGCTTGCCGCTTCCGTTCACGCCGGCAAAGGGCTTTTCGTGGAGCAGACAGACAAGGCCGTGCTTCTTGGCGACGTTCTGGAGCGTCTCCATGATGATCTGGTTGTGATCGGCGGCGATGTTGGTGGTGGAGAAGATCGGGGCAAGCTCATGCTGCGCCGGCGCGACCTCGTTGTGCTCTGTCTTGGCCAATACGCCGAGCTTCCAGAGCTCCTCGTTGACGTCGTTCATGAAGGCGGCGATGCGGGGCTTGATGGAGCCGAAATAATGATCGTCCAGCTCCTGTCCCTTCGGGGATTTCGCGCCGAAGAGGGTGCGGCCGGTGTAGATCAGGTCCTTTCTCTTATCGAACATCTCCTTGGGTACAAGGAAATATTCCTGCTCGGCGCCGACGGTGGTTTTGACGGAGCTGACGTCGGTGTTGCCGAAGAGACGGAGAACGCGGAGCGCCTGCTTGTTGATGCGCTCCATCGAGCGGAGCAGAGGCGTTTTCTTGTCAAGCGCCTCCCCGCCGTAGGAGCAGAAGGCGGTGGGAATGCAAAGGGTGGTTCCCTTGATAAAGGCATAGGAGGAGGGGTCCCAGGCGGTGTAGCCTCTGGCCTCGAAGGTGGCGCGCAGGCCGCCGGAGGGGAAGGAGGAAGCGTCGGGCTCGCCTCTGACAAGCTCTTTTCCGGAGAATTCCATGATCACCTTGCCGTCGTCGGTGGGACTGATGAAGCTGTCGTGCTTTTCGGCGGTGATGCCGGTCATCGGCTGGAACCAATGGGTGTAATGGGTGGCGCCCTTTTCGATCGCCCAATCCTTCATGGCGTTGGCGACAACGTTGGCGACCTCAAGATCGAGATGCTTGCCGTTCTTTATGGTACGCTGCATAGCCTTGTAGGTCTCTTTCGGCAGCTTTTCTTTCATGGTCACATCGTTAAAAACGAGAGAACCGAAGGCTTCTGTCACAGTGCTCATAATCATACTCCTTTAAACCTGAATCTGGATTCCGAATGAAAAAAGGCGTCAGCGATCCTGCAATCACTGACGCCTTTGTCGTGTACGATACCATTATATGCCCTTTTTCTTCGGATGTCAAGGGGTTTGCAAAAGAAATTCCGATTCTGCGTAACAGCCAAAAAACGGCGCTGAATTCCGTCCGAATTGCATAAAACGACAAAAATATTTCGCTGTTTTCCGATTTATACAATAAATATACAGCGCGATTTTCCTTCTGACGTTTTTTTGAAAAAAATGCTTGACAAAAATTCAAAACGGAGGTATAATCGGAACATCGAACAAAGGCGTTCACGGTAGGAAGCACTTCTGCCGTGAACGCCTTTGCCGCTCCGGCGGCAAAGCAGCGCTCCGAATACAGTATTTCGCGACAATGACGTTGAGAAATCTCCTGACGTCGCTGTCGCTTTTTTCATCCGGATCCCGGCGCTATGCGTTTGATCATATATTTTTCATGAAAGAGGGTAACCAACATTATGGACTCGACAGCACTTTGGTTCTTGATCGGCGCCGTCCTCGTATTTTTCATGCAGTGCGGCTTTGCGATGGTGGAGACGGGCTTCACCCGCGCCAAGAATGCCGGCAATATTATCATGAAGAACCTGATGGACTTCTGTATCGGAACGATCGTCTTTATGGCGCTCGGGGCGGGGCTGCTTCTCGGTGAGGACGCTCTGTTCGGACTGGTCGGCCTTCCGAACTACGACTACATCACGAACTTTGCCACCTATGACTGGAGCAACTTCGTCTTCAACCTCGTCTTCTGCGCGACGGCGGCGACGATCGTTTCCGGGTCGATGGCGGAGCGGACGAAATTCTCTGCTTACTGCATTTACTCCGGCATCATCTCCCTCGTCGTCTATCCGATTGAGGCGCACTGGCTCTGGGGCGGCGGCTGGCTGTCGAAGCTCGGCTACATCGACTATGCCGGTTCCTCTCTGATTCATATGGTCGGCGGCATCACGGCGCTCATCGGCGCGATCATCGTCGGGCCGCGTCTCGGAAAATACGTCAAGGACGCAAGCGGCAAGGTCGTCAAGGTCAACGCGATCCCGGGTCATTCCATCACCCTCGGCGCGCTGGGCTGCTTCATCCTCTGGTTCTGCTGGTACGGCTTCAACGGCGCTGCCGCCAAGAGCATTGCGGAGCTGGCGCAGATTTTGGCCACCACGACGATCGCGCCGGCGGTTGCCACCGTTGCCTGCCTGATCTATACCTGGGTCAAAAACGGAAAGCCCGATGTTTCGATGTGTCTGAATGCGTCTCTTGCGGGACTGGTCGGCGTGACGGCGGGATGTGCTAACGTGGACGCCATCGGCGCGGCGATCATCGGAATCGTTTCGGGAATCATCGTCGTGGTGATCGTGGAGCTGCTGGATCTCAAGCTTCATATCGACGACCCGGTCGGCGCCGTTGCCGTCCATATGGGGAATGGCATCTGGGGTACGATCGCGGCGGGGCTTCTCTCGACGAATACCGCCAGCGCGGGTGTTGACGGCCCGATCTACGCACTCATCCACGGCACCTCCTTTGCCGACGGCATGAAGGTGTTCGGCATTCAGCTCCTCGGCATCGTCTGCATCGCCGTCTGGACGATCATGACGATGACGGTATCGTTCCTGCTCATCAAGAAGCTGCACGGTCTCAGAGTGACGCCGGAGGAGGAGATCTCCGGTCTTGATATCACCGAGCACGGTCTGCCCTCCGCCTATGCGGACTTCCTGCCGGCGGTCGATCCGACGCTTGGATATGCGTACGGCGGCGCAGTCGCCGTGACCGGCACCGTTCCTCCCGCCGAGGCAGTGGAGGTCAAGTCCGTCCCCGCCTTCGAGAGCGCCTCGTCCTCCGGCACCAAGATGACCAAGGTCGAGATCATCTGCAAGGAGCGTATGCTTGAGACGCTCAAGAACGCCATGCTCGGCATCGGCATCACCGGTATGACGGTCTCTCACGTCATGGGCTGCGGCATTCAGAAGGGAAAGCCGGAGTATTACCGCGGCGTTGAGATCGAGCCGAGCCTGCTTCCGAAGGTTCAGGTCGACATCGTCGTCAGCAAAGTCCCGGTCCGCGAGGTGATCGAGACCGCGAAAAAGGTACTCTATACCGGCCACATCGGAGACGGTAAGATCTTTGTCTACAACGTGGAGAATGTCGTGAAGGTGCGTACCGGCGAGGAAGGCTACGACGCGCTTCAGGATGTGGAGCAATATTGAGTCGACGGGCGACCGGAGGCGAAAATCCCCCTCCCGCATTACACGGCTGCTCATAGCAGCGTCATTCCGGAAATTACGAGGATGACTCCGCCGGGAGGAGCCGGGAAACGAAAAACGGGTATTCGGTGAAAGCCGGATACCCGTTATTTTAGCGTGGAAAGAAGTTAAAGATGCAGAAAGATGCCGGAGGTGATGGATGCCCGACAGCCCGCAAAGGCGCTGCAGCTTTCAAGAGCAGGGGGCATGACCCGGATTTCCGCATTACGGGGCGGCAGGCATAAACCGGGAATGCGCTTACGGAATGCCGGGAAAGCCTCACAAACCGAACTCCATGAAAGTGCGGGCAAGACGCCCGATACGGCGGGGAGCGCCGGACACGCAGTCCCATATCGGATGATCCGGGGAGCGGCCTCGGAGCGCATTATGCCGGAAGCCAAGACAAGACCGGAGGGGATGCCGCCCTCCTCAAGCCTGTCCCGATCAGCGGGCGGGCACAGGCGTTTTTGAGAACACAAGCCGGGACGGGAACAGAGACCCCTTTGGGACACAAGGGTGTATGGATACACCCTTGCGGCGTGGACGCCCGCTTCTGCGGCAAGCGGCGGCAGAATACCCGCATTTCCTGTGATTTATCCCGCCGAAAGAACCGATGAAAGCAGAAAGCAGGATTACGCTCCTATGATCCCTTCCGCATTTGGGTCCGGCGTTTATTCTCCGATCTCGCAGGGGACACCGTTGATGACGACGGAGGAGGGGAGCGTGCCGGTATTTTTTCCTGTCGTTCTGAGGTGGAAGGAATAGGTTCTCTTGAGGGCAATCGTTTCGTTTTTTCTGTCTCCGCCGGTCGGATAACCGCACCAATAGGTCTCCTTTTCAAAGGGAGTGAAGCCGATCACCGGTGCGGCGTCAGCCTCGGAGTCGGGATCGATGAGATAGACGTCGCCGCCGTAAATGTGGGAATAGGAGATGCCGTCGATCTTTGCGTAATCGTCGGTCACCCGGACGGTTTTGGCGCTGCGGCAGGTCTTCAGCGCCGAGGCGATCTTTTTGTCATCCCCCTCGTACCGTTCATCGGAGGCGGTATACGAGACGCGGAGCATTGCCTCCGACGCAAGCTCCGGCAGCGTCATCTTCTTCAGCGAGATCAGGCCGGAAAAGGTCTTGCAGAACTCCTCCCTGACCGGGAAATCGGCGAGGATCTCGACGGTCACAGCGGATTCGCAGCCCTTGAAATCCTCGGCGGGAGAATAGGCGGCCAGGCTGTCGGCGTCGGTGACGGCGGGGACGATGATCTTGTCAAGCGCCCGGCATCCCGTAAAGGAGGCGGCGTATTTTTCGACGGAACGGGGCAGATTCCCGATCGTTTCGAGGGAGCGGCAGTCGATGAAGGCGGAGATCAGCTCGGTGACCTCCTCCCCCAGCGTCAGCTTCCGGAGCTGTGTGCAGCCGGCAAAGGCGCGGTTGTAGACCGAGACGCTTTCGCCGCCCGTCACCTCCGACAGCGCCGAGCAGCCGGAAAAGGCGGAGAGGGCGCTTTTAACGGAGGACGGGATCGTGGCGGTCCTGAGGGAGGTGCAGCCGGCGAAGGCCTCGTCCATGTATTCGACGCGGGATCCGCCCGCGACATCCTTCAGGGCGGTGCAGCCCCGGAACGCGCCGTTCATGCTGGTCACGCCCTGCCCGATGAAGACGTATTCGAGATCCTCGCAGGCGGGGAAGGCATAGTCGATTGTCGTGACGCTGTCGGGGATCACGACCTTTTCCAGATAGATGAACCCGCGGAAGGCATTTTCCGCGATGGTCGTGACAGGGAGACCGTCGATCTCCGACGGGATGGCGATCGTCGATTCGATGCCGGAATAGCCGGTGATCGTGACGGAGGCTCCGTCGGATTCATAGAGGAAGTGCTTGAGATTGCTTTCGACCGAAGGGGGGGAGGCTTCCGTGTGAGAGCTGTCGGTCGGATCCTTGCTGCAGGCGCACAGGAGGACGCAGAGGAGGATCAGAAGCGCAGAGCTGACATGGGTCGGTGTAAAACGGAATGGTTTCATGGGAGTACAGCGTATCATCCTTCAATAAAATGGCAGTATGGTTGTCCTTATTATAACACCGTTGCGGCGATTTGTCAAATGAAGGGGAAAAAAGATCGCCCGCCGCGTGCTTTCCGGCGCGGCAGGCATCTTGTCGGGCGATCGGTCATCCCTGTTTTTCCTTCGGCTTTGTCAGTCGGAAAAAGACCCGAAGAAGGGGGGAGAGAAATTTCGGTGGTTTGAAAATAATGATCTTCAAGCTGAACGCTCCTTCCGTTCGGCGGCTGCTATCTGTCGTGCAGGCAGAGGGCCGCCGCCGCTATGATTAAAACCGCTTCGATCAGAACGAGGATCTTGGGGGAAAGAAAGAATGCGGCGAAAATGCCGAGGCCGAACGCCGCCAGCGCCGTGATCAGGCATTTTCGGTTTCCCTTGTCGGGACCGGGAATCATTCTGCGCATGGAAATTCCTCCGGAATCATTGGCTTTCTCTTACAGCATATGCGAAAGCGACCGTTTTGTGCCGGTTTCCCAGCGGAAATCCCCGTTTTTTTCTTCACAAAGGCGGAATTCCCGTGTTTTTTCCCCCGTTGTGAGGAGAAACGTGACAAAGGAATCCTCCACCTCCTCCCGCACCAGACGACGGATTGCCCTTGCCCCGAAGCGGCGGGAGAGGGCTTTTCTCGCGATCCCGGCAGCCAGCTCCTTCGGCAGCTCCGGCGAATATCCCATCTCCTCCGCGCGTCGGACAAAGAGGGCAAGCTCCTTTTCCGCAATGCGGGCGGCAGCCTCCTCAGACAGCGGCCGGAAGACGGCGATTCCGTCCAGGCGTCCGAGCAGCTCGCGGGGAAACTGTCGGCACAGCCGTTCATCGGGCGCGGCGGGAGAGGAGGAGAAGCCGACGCCCCCTGCGGGCGCTTCGCTCCCGGCGTTGGAGGTCAGGAGAATGACGGTATTTCTGAAATCGCAGCGCTTTCCCGCAGAATCGGTGAGAAAGCCGTCGTCAAAGATCTGCAGGAGGAGATCGTAGACGTCGGGATGTGCCTTTTCCAGCTCGTCGAACAGGACGACGGCGTGGGGACAGGTGCGGACGCGGCCGGTCAGCAGCCCCTCCGTTCCGTAGCCGACGTAGCCGGGAGGCGCGCCGAGGAGCTTGGAGACGCTGTGCTTCTCGGAATACTCCGACATATCGAGCTTGATGAGTGCCCGTTCGCTTCCGAAAAGCTCGGCCGCCGTCGCCCGCGCCAGCTCGGTTTTCCCGACGCCCGACGGGCCGATGTAGAGCAGCCCCGCCAGCGGACGCTCGGGATCGCGTAAGCCAAGCTCTCCCCGACAGAGCGCCCTTGCCGTCAGCGCGACCGCTTCCTCCTGACCGAAGACCCTTCGGTTCAGCCTTTCCTCTAGCTCCCGCAGCGCCGGCAGCCGGCGTCCCTCTTCCCCGATCGGCCTTCCGATGCGGTTCGAGAGCGTCGCCGCAACGTCCCCTGCCGTCAGAAGAAGGATCTCCTCCTGCGGGCTTCGGCAGGGCGCAAGGGCGGCAGCCTCCTCCGCTCTCCCCTCCGCGAGCAGACGCTCGGCTTCGGAAGGGACGGCTGCGGCGCTTCCGGCCGCGATCCGTCGGGCGGCAGCCGCCTCGTCAAGGAGGTCGATCGCCTTGTCGGGCAGATAGCGGTCGGGCAGATAGCGGACGGACAGCGAGACGGCGGCGGCGAGCGCATCGTCTCCGATTTTCAGCCGATGATGCCGTTCATACCGCTCCTTCAGCCCCTGCAGAATCTGCCGCGCCTCCTCCTGAGTCGGCTCTCGGACGATCAGGGGGCGGAAGCGGCGTTCCAGCGCCGCGTCCCGTTCGATGTATTTCCGGTATTCCGCGACGGTCGTCGCGCCGATGACCCGCAGCTTTCCCCGCGCAAGCACCGGCTTGATGATGTTGGCGGCGTCGATCGAGCCTTCCGCCGCGCCCGCGCCGACGATGGTGTGCAGCTCGTCGATAAAGAGAATGAGATCGGGATCGGACGCCGCCTCCTCAAGCACCGTCTTCATCCGCTCCTCAAAATCACCCCGGTATTTTGCCCCCGCCAGCATCAGAGGAAGATCGAGCGACAGGATCCGCTTGCCCTGCAGAGCCGAAGGGACTCTGCCATCTGCGATTCTGGCAGCCAGCCCTTCCGCGATCGCCGTTTTGCCGACCCCCGGATCTCCGATGAGGCAGGGATTGTTTTTGGTGCGGCGCGAGAGGATGCGGATCAGGCATTCGGTCTCCTCCTCCCGACCGATGACGGGGTCAAGCTCTCCCGACTCCGCCGCAGCGCTGAGATCGATGGCGTATCGGGAAAGCGCCCGGGAGGGCTTTTTCTGCGTCTTTTCCCGTTCTCCTTCAGTCGGACGTGCCGTTATCCTGCCCTCAAAGCAGAGCAAATCGCCGTACAGCTCTGCAAGGCTGACGTTCTGCTCCCGGATAAGCCGGACCGCGACGCACTCCGGCTCGTTGAGCAGGGAGGAGAGCAGATGCTCCGTCCCGACGGAGGCGCTTTTGGCGCGGAGCGCGGCATAGGCCGCCATCTCCAGCACCCGACGGGTGCGCGGGGACATATCGGAGGCGCTCACATCCGATCCTGTTCCCGTCCCCTCCAGCGTGACGATCAGCTGTTTCGTTCGCTCAAGGCTTGCGCCGTGTGAGGTGAGAAGACGGGAGGCGATGCTGCCGCGGTCGCTGAGCAGTCCGAGGAGCAGATGCTCGGTCCCGATGTAGGTATGCCCCAGCTCACGGGCATAGGACAGCGCCTTTTCAAGCGCTTTTTCGGCGGATGGGGTGAATCGGTCTGTCATGGACGGCCTCCTTGCAGCCCTGAAATCCCGCGTCGGCGGGGAAGCCTGCCGTCGGCTGCGCAAAACGGCAGGAGGGCGGCACTTCCGCCGCCAAAGGGAGTATTGCCGCTTTCCTTCCGGAATAAGCGCCGACAGCGGGATTTCTCACGAATTGATCGGGACGTATTTGTTGTAGGCTGCGGCGAGCAGATTCCAGGTCGGCAGATCCACGTCGCCGGTGATGCCCAGCCCGTGTACCCTCTGGAACTGCCGCACCGCCTCGGCGGTGCGCGTCCCGAAGATGCCGTCCGCTTCAAGGTCGGAAAACTCATCGTAGTCGAGACTCAGCGTGCGGAGCATGATCTGCAGAAGCAGGACGGTATCGGTGACGTCGCCCTCTCGGATCATTCCGTCCCGCAGCACGGCGGAAAACGGAGAGATTTGGGCGGGGGCGGAGAGCAGTTGGTTTGCCTTGCGGGATTCCGACAGCAGCTTCCGCCAGGTCTCGTAATCGACGCGGCCGGTCGGGCGAAGGCCGAACTTCTTCTGAAAGGAGGAAACGGCGTCGGCGGTCCGGGGGCTGTAGATGCCGTCGGGATTGGTGCGGAGAACGTCGGGATCGGTCTGGGAGATGACATAGAGATACTGCTGAAGCTGACGGACCGAGCGGCGGTAGGAGGGGGATTCTTTGTGGTTGATCATGGCTGCTGCTCCTTTTCGGGAATCAATCGAGAATAAAGCCGGGATACTGATCGGGCATGACGATCTCTCCTGCGAGGATGTCGTTGTAAAGCTCGGAGATCGCCTCCCAGGTGAGCCGCGTCACCCTCCCGTTCGGCTCGATCCCCGCCAGCTCCTGCAGCGCAAGGACGGCGTTCTCGGTCGCCTCGTCAAAGCGGCCCGTGATCGGAGGGGCGGGAATTTCGGGAAAGACCTCCGAGATGACCGACAGATATTGCTGCAGATCCGAGACGTAGTCGCTGCTTGCGCCGAGGCTCAGCGCATAGCCGGGATAGGGTCTTGCGGTGTTTTCGAAGAGGGAATCGGGGAGGGAGAGGATCAGCGCGTTATAGACGTCGAAGATTCTGGCGTAGGTTTTGGCGTCGACGATGCCGCTGTCGGGCAGCCCGTAGGTGCGCTGAAAGCCCTTGACCGCCTCCTCGGTGGCGGCGTCGTAAAGACCGGTCACCGTCAGGAACGGAACGGTATTTTCATACTGCGCGATATAGCGGAGCATATACTGCGTTGCCTTCACGCCCTCTCCCGACGCGCCGGGCGACAGATTTTCCGGGTAGACGAGCGGGATCTCGCTGTAGCGCAAGCCCTCCGAGCGCAGCTCGTTCAGCCGCTTGACGGCGGCATAGATCAGCTGCAGCTTATACCAGGTCGCCTTTCCCACCAGCCCGTCGACGGTCAGATCGAAGTTCGACTGGAATTCCTCGACGGCGTCGACCGTTTCGATCCCGAAATAGCCGTCGGGAGAGGGAATCTTGGGAATGGACGGATAGTTGACCGAGACGCGGTTGAGCCTGAGCTGGACGGCCAGGACATCGTTTCCCGTCGCGCCGAGCCGCAGAATCCGGGGCGGCAGGGAGGAGGTGATCCCTCTGACCGGCGCGTCGGTGACGATCTCGATGTCCCCGCCGTAGTATCGCCTGAGGATTTCCACCGAGTTCAGCCCCTCCTCTGCCAGATCGACAGAGCCCCATTGAGAAAGTCCGTCGCAGGTGACCGTCGTGCCGTTGCAGTACTGCGCGAAGAGCGGTTCGACAAAGCCCTGCCGGCGCAGGTAGTCGTTGAAGATTTCGTCGGTGATTTTCGAGATCGTGTTGAAAAAGTTCCGCCCCTGTACGAATGACTGATCGATCGCCGTGGAGTTTGTGATATTGAAGGGATAGCCTCGCGAGCGGTAATATTCGGTGTAGACGCGATTCAGCGCGAAGGATATCTGCGCGAGAATATTGGCGCGCAGGGCGCTTTCCGGCCAGGTCGGATAGATTTCGCTTGAGGCGACGTTTTTGATGTAGTCGGGAAAGGAGACCGTCACGTTCTGCGCGTCCTGATCCGGTGCGCCGAGATGGACGGTGATGCTTTCGGGAATATAGGGAAGTTTTGTCGGCATAGTGCGTTCCTTTCGGTTGAAGAGATCGTCAGAGGCTGTCGGTCGGAGAGGCGTCGTCAAAGCGCGTCAGCTCCTCCGGGCGCAGAGCCCCCTCGCCGCCGGCGATCGGGACGAGCAGCACCTGCTGAACGGAGGTCACGCCGTCAAAGATCGGTACGCTGCCGTTGACCACGGAATAATAGCCGGTACGGTCGGTATCGATCGTATAATAGCTGCAGACCGGCCCCTGCCCGGGGGCAATGCTGTTGCTGCGCGGGGGCGCGGGGAGCGCGGCGATCTCGGTAGCGCCCCCGGCGTCTGTGATCATGGCGGCGACGACGGTGCTTCCGGCGCCCGCGACGGTTTTGATCGTGATATAAGCGCCCTCGACGGGGAGCGCGCCGCCGGCGGTTCTGACGTTGACGGTGATATAGCCCTGTCCTTGTTCTTCCATACTGCTGACCAAGCCTTTCTTGTTGGGTTTCGCACGTCGGCGTCTCCGGGCTGAAACCGCGGCGGCGACGGCGCTTACTGCCATCTTATGCAAAAACGGCCGATCCGTGCTTCTTGCGCGGGGGAGGAAATCCGATAAAATTTTTCGTCGCCGACCGAAAACGACAGGACATGCGGGCATTTTGGTATACAATAGGGACAGATGAAGTATGAAACGGAAGGATCGGAAAGGAGTCGGATATGGAAGAAAAGGAAGCGATCTTGAATTACGGCAGCGTGAGCGTGCGGACACAGGAGGGCGGGGAGCTGATCTTCTGTCTGCGAGGAGAGCTGGATCACCACAGCGTGCGGGAGATCCGCGATACTATCGATCGGAAGCTGATCGACTATCGTCCGCTGAGCGTCACCCTCGATCTCTCGGAGGTCTCCTTTACCGATTCGGCGGGGCTCGGACTGATTCTCGGGCGATATACGAGGATCAGCGGCTACGGCGGATCGATGAAGCTGACGGGGGTGTCGGAGGGTTTTATGAAGATCCTGCGCCTGGCGGGAACCGATCGGTTGATTCCGATCGAGAAAAAGGAAAAGAGATAACAAAGCGGGAAACCGGAAAGGAAAGACAATGAAAAAGAGAATGATCAACGAGATGAAGCTCACCTTTGCCTCCGATTCGAAAAACGAGAGCTTCGCGCGCGGCTGCGTCACGGCGTTTTCGGCGCAGCTTGATCCCGATATGGAGGAGCTTGCCGACATCAGGACGGCGGTTTCGGAGGCTGTGACCAACAGCATCATACACGGCTATCGCGGCGGGGAGGGAAGGATTACCGTCCATGCCCGGCTTTTTGACGATCGGAGCATCAGAATCCGGGTCATCGACCGCGGCTGCGGCATTGAGAACATAGAGCAGGCGATGCAGCCGCTGTTCACCACCGATCGGAGCGGGGAACGGGGCGGGATGGGCTTCGCCATCATGCAGAGCTTCAGCGACCGCCTTGACGTAAGCTCCCGGCCCGGAAAGGGGACGACGGTCACCATGCAGAAAAAGCTGAAATGACGCGGGAGGAGAATACCGAGCTGCTCCGCCTTGCCCGGGACGGGGACAGGGACGCGATGGAGCGGCTGGTGGAGTGCAATATGGGGCTTTGCCGCAGCATCGCGGCGCGCTTCCGGGATCGGGGCGTGGAGTATGAGGATCTGGTGCAGCTGGCGGCCATCGGGATGATCAAGGCCGTCAGGAGCTTTGATTTTTCATATCAGACCGCCTTTTCGACCTATGCCGTGCCTTTGATCATCGGGGAGATCAGACGGTTTCTTCGGGACGACGGCGCGATCAAGGTCAGCCGTTCCGCCAAGCGCACCGGGCGGGACGCCATGCGCAGACGGGAGGAATTTTTGAGAGAGCACGGCAGAGAACCGCGGCTGAACGAGCTGGCGGCGCTCTGCGGCGTGGAGGGGGAGGAGCTGGCCTTTGCATTGGAGGCGGTCAGCCCGGTCCGTTCGCTGAACGAGCCGATCGGAAATGGGGAGGACGGGGCGCAGCTCGGGGATCTGCTGGCCGATTCCGACGACGGTATTGCAGGCGCGGTCGACCGCATCGCGCTCTCGGAGGCGATCCGCAGCCTGCCCCCGACGCAGCGGCGTCTGATCTATCTGCGGTACTGCAGGGAGCTGTCGCAGGCGCAGACGGGGCAGCTTCTCGGCATGACGCAGGTCAAGGTCTCACGGGAGGAGAAAAAAATCATGGCGGCGCTCAAAAAAGCGCTGTAGCGCCGCGCCCCGTCCCCGCCTCTTCCGGGACGCGTCGGAGGAAAGAATAATTTCGGGGAAAATGAAAAAAATCATTGACAAAAGGCGATCGGGTGTGTATAATGTATGGTGTGACATTTTGGAAAGATCAAGGAGTATGCCATGCGGGTGGATATGACGCCGATTCTGAGCGGAAGATCCGACAAGATCAGCTTTTCTTTCGAATGGGAAGGGGCTGACGAGCTTTTCCCCGCACTGCGGTTCACCTCTCCCGTCCGTGTCTGCGGCTCTGTGACCGACCGCTCCGGCTATATGCTTCTCACGCTCAGCGCCGAGGCGGAATACACGACAGAGTGCGCACGGTGTCTGGAGGTGCTTCACCGGAAGCTCTCCTTCGGCCTTGAAAAAAATGTGGTTCTGAAAAGCGATGCGGAGGATGACGACGATGTCGTCGTGGTCGATTCCGCGATCCTGCTGGACGAGCCGGTCGGGGAGCTTCTGTTCCTCGAACTTCCGTCAAGAGATCTCTGCAGGGAGGACTGCCGCGGACTCTGTCCGAAATGCGGCAAAAACCTCAACGCCGGCGACTGCGGCTGCAGTCATCGGGAGATTGACCCGCGGCTTGAGGTGCTGAAGAAATTTCTTGATACCGAAGAATGAATATCTAACCACTTGAAGGAGGTGCTAAAATACAATGGCGGTACCGAAGCGCAAAACATCAAAGGCAAGACGTGATAAGAGACGCTCCAGCGTCTGGAAGCTCGATATTCCCGGCATGACCAAATGCCCCAAATGCGGTGAATATACTTTATCTCACAGGGTGTGCAAGGCATGCGGAACTTATGCCGGCAAGGAGATCCTTGCGGTCGAGAAGGACTGAAGAGGGCTCTCTGTCGGTCAATCAGGTAAAAAGGCCCGCCGCGGTTGAGCGGAGGGCTTTCTTTCCGTATCCGGCGCGAACGGAACGGATCCGGATGAAAGGAGGGACCGTATGGTCTGTATCAAGGATGTCATCACAGGCTCCCCCGCCGATCTTGCGGGGGTGATGAGAGGAGATTATCTTGTCCGCATCAACGGCAGGGACATCAACGATGTTCTTGATTATCGGTACTATATCACCGAGCCGAAGGTCAGACTGATGATCCACCGCGGCCCCGATCTCTTCGATATCGTGATCAGAAAGCCCCGGTACGACGATATCGGGCTGGAGTTTGAGACCTTTCTGATGGATGAAAAACGCTCCTGCCGCAACAAATGCATCTTCTGCTTTATCGATCAGCTTCCGCCCGGCATGAGGGACTCCCTGTATTTCAAGGATGACGATTCCCGTCTGTCCTTCCTGATGGGGAATTATATCACCCTCACCAATATGGAGGAGCGGGATATTGCGCGGATCATCGAAATGAAAATGTCCCCTCTCAATATCTCGGTGCATACCACGAACCCCGCCCTTCGCTGCGAGATGCTGAGCAACCGCTTCGCCGGCTCCTGCTACGAGACGATGAAGCGCTTTGCCGCCGCGGGGATCGAGATGCACTGTCAGATCGTGCTTTGCCGCGGGGTAAACGACGGGGCGGAGCTGATGCGCTCGATGCGGGAGCTGGCGGCGCTTTATCCGGCGGTCAGCAGCGTTTCCGTCGTCCCCGCCGGATTGACCAAATACCGCGATAAGCTCTATCCGCTTCAGCCCTTTTCGCCGGAGGACTGCCGGAATGTGATCGCGCAGGTCGAGGGCTTCGCGGAGGAGTGCCGCATGACCCTCGGCAAGAGGATCTTCTTCTGCGCAGATGAAATGTATGTGACGGGAAGGCAGCGCTTTCCCGACGGACGGTACTATGAGGGCTATCCCCAGATTGAGAACGGCGTCGGGCTGCTGCGCTCGATGGCGGATGAGTTTGTGGAGGCGATGGAGGATATCGATCGCTTTGATCCCTTCCGTCTGCGCTCCTGCTCGATCGCAACGGGAGTCGCCGCCTACGGCTTCATCTCGATGCTGATCGAGGAGATGAAGAAAAAATGCTATAATCTGGACTGCCGCGTCTATCGCATCCGGAACGAGTTCTTCGGAGAGAATATCACGGTGGCAGGGCTGATCACGGGACGGGATCTGTATCGGCAGCTGCGGAATCAGCCGCTCGGGAAGGTGCTGTTCCTGCCGTCGGTGATGCTTCGGCATGAGGGGGACCGCTTCCTTGACGACACCACGCCGCAGTGGCTGGAGGAAAAGCTCGGCGTCAGAATTGTGTTTACCGACAACGACGGGTTTGATTTCGTGTCCAAAATCCTGACACTGTCCTGAAGGAGGTGAAACGTCTATGAGTATACCGGTTGTTGCCATTGTGGGACGCCCCAACGTCGGGAAAAGCACCCTGTTCAACAAGCTGACCGGCAAGAGAATATCGATCGTGGAGAATACGCCCGGCGTGACCCGCGACCGGATCTATCATGAGGCAGAATGGCGCGGCAGGAAGATCATGCTGGTCGATACCGGCGGCATTGAACCGAAAACCGACAGCGAGATGCTGAAATATATGAGGAAGCAGGCGGAGGCTGCCATCGGAACGGCCGACGTCATCGTCTTCATGACCGACGTCAGCGTCGGCATGACCGACGACGACCGTCAGATCGCCGCCATGCTGATGCGGAGCGGCAAGCCTGTCGTTCTCGCCGTGAACAAGGTCGACCGCATCGGTGATCCGCCGCTCGAATTTTACGAATTCTATCAGCTCGGCTTCAAGGACGATCCGATCGCCCTTTCCTCCCTGCACGGCAACGGCAGCGGCGATCTGCTCGATCGGATTCTTGCCCTCTGCCCCGAGGAGGCGGAAGAGGAGGAACGGGAGGAGGGGACGATCCGCGTTGCCGTGATCGGAAAACCGAACGCCGGAAAAAGCTCGATCATCAACCGCATTCTCGGTACGGAGCGGCTGATTGTCTCGGAGGTCGCCGGCACGACCCGCGATGCCATCGACACGGCGGTGGAGAACGAATACGGGCGGTATGTCTTTATTGACACCGCCGGCATCCGCCGACAGAGCAAGGTGGAGGATCCCATCGAAAAATACAGCGTGCTCCGCGCCAGGCTGGCGGTGGATCGCGCCGACGTCTGCGTGATCATGATCGACGCCGAGCAGGGCGTCACCGAACAGGACGAGCGGATTGCCGGCATCGCGCACGAGGCGGGGAAGCCCTCGGTCATATGCATCAACAAATGGGATCTGATCGAGAAGGACAACCGCACCGTCATCGAATATACCGAAAAGATCGCAAAGGCGCTGTCCTATATGTCCTATGCCGAGACGATTTTCCTCTCCGCAAAAACGGGGCAGCGGGTGAACCGACTCTTCGAACTGATCAACAATGCCTATGCGCAATCGGCGCAGCGGATCACGACGGGAATGCTGAATGACGTGCTGAATGACGCGACGGCAAGAGTTCAGCCGCCCTCCGACAAGGGACGGTATCTGAAGATTTACTATATGACGCAGCAGGCGGTCTGCCTGCCGACGTTTGTGATCTTCTGCAATTCGGCGGAGTTGTTTCATTTTTCCTATCGGCGCTACATTGAAAACTGCCTGCGGGAGGTGTTCGGCTTCAAGGGAACGCCGATCAGGCTGATCATCCGGGAGCACGGAGAGGAGTCGGTATAAAATGAACGCATCGATCCTGTTATTGAATACGGCGGTTTCCGGCAGCACGACGGCTGCCGTGACGGATGCTGTGACGGGAGCGGCGGAAGAAGGGGCGCTGACCCTCGGATCCCTGCTCTACAAGGGCTGGCTGGGTGTGCTGGGGGAGAGCGGAAGAATTCCGGTCTGGCTGTATATCGCGGGAATCGTCTTCTGCGCGGTTCTCGGTTATCTGCTCGGCAGCATCAACTTCGCGGTGGTCATCTCACGGCTGAAATATCACGATGATATCCGCAAACACGGAAGCGGCAACGCAGGCGCCACCAATATGTCGAGAACCTACGGGAAGAGCGCCGGAATTGCCACGCTGGGAGGGGATATCCTCAAGACGGTGACGGCCGTTCTGATCGCAAGACTGCTCTGCGGCGAGGTGATTGCCTATATGACGGGGATGTTCTGCGCCATCGGGCACGCCTTCCCCTGCTATTATCGCTTCAAGGGCGGAAAATGCGTGGCGGTGACGGCGGCAATGGCGCTGATGCTGAATCCCGTCGCGTTCCTCTTCATTTTCCTGATCTTCGCTGTCATGCTGGTCGTCACAAAGTATGTGTCGATGGCGTCCATTTCGGCGGCGCTGATGTATCCGCTGATCCTGTATAACCTGACAAAAGAGCGCTTTCAGCACGGCGACTTGAGGGTCATTTTCGTTCTGATCGTCTGCGTGCTGATTGTCTTCCTGCATCGGGAGAATATCAAACGGCTTCTGGACGGCAAAGAGAATAAAATCGACTTTAAAAAGAGCGGAAAGAGCCAAAAGAAATCCGAAAAATAAGTTTTTTTCAGATTTCTCTTGCAATTTCGGGACAGATGTGGTATACTGTATTGGTATGAGAGTTTTACAGTCATCGATAATTTCGGATAGATGGAGGTGTCAATCATGGCAAAGTGCGATATCTGCGGAAAGGGCGTAACCTTCGGTCATAACGTTTCCCACTCGAAGCGCAGAACAAACCGGGCCTGGAAGCCGAACGTCAGAACGGTGAAGGCGGTTGTCGGCGGAACCCACAAGACAATGCATGTGTGCTCCCGCTGCCTGCGCTCCGGAAAAGTGACCAGAGCCAACTGATCGGCGGAAAGCTCATAAAAAGGCAGTCGTTTCGATTTATATGGAAGGTTTATCCTTTTATTGAATGGTAAATACAGTTCTTATCGACAATCGCGTATCCGGCAGATGCATAGAGGCCCTTTCGGCACTCGGCTATGCTGTGATACGCTTGCCTTCTTTTTGGGGACTTCCCGCTCCCGTGTCGGGGCATCCCGACCTGCTCTGCGCCCGTCTTGACGACGGAAGCCTGCTGATCACGGAGGAATATTACCTCGCCGAACGGTCGTTTTTTGACGGGCTGGGGATAGCGATCACCCGGACGGAGGAGAAGCTCCGCCCCGTCTATCCCCGGGACGTCCTTTTTGACGCGCTGACGGCAGGCGGGCGGGTCTACGGGAAGGAGGGCTGCGTCTCGCGGCTGCTTCTGCGCGGCTGTCGGGAGTTCGTCCCGGTGCGGCAGGGCTATGCGCGCTGCTCTGCGGCAATGCTGTCGGAGGAGTGCGCCGTAACCGCCGACCACGGGCTTGCCTCGG
>CALWTY010000012.1 GCA_944384585.1 uncultured Clostridia bacterium
AGACAGATGGCGGCTGTTTTAGAAGGAAGGTGGGACTATCAAACGAATTGTGATTTTGGAACTATCAGACCAGGATATTTTGGAGATTGCATTGGGTTGGAACTACTTCAAGTTGTTGCTTGAAACGGTCGAGAGATATATCGTGGTTGGTGTACTCTGTTATACGTCACCTCTGGCATTTTCCATGGGTGCCTCAAAAGCAACGACGCCGGTTTTCAGAAGCTGGTGTCGTATGGTTGGATCCCAGCTCTTATTGCTCGTTATGAATGTGTGGTTCCTACGAGGCTTCAACTCCTCGATGGGTGCCTACATCGGAAACGGCGGTGCCTTATCTACCGGATACGGAAGCGTATTTCTTTGGTTGTTCTGTGCTTTGGCATTCCTCAAAACTGCGCAGAAGTTTGACTCTTATCTGGCGTCAATCGGGCTTAACGTGGCTCAGACCGGTTCCAGTATGGGTATGGAGCTTCTGATGGCAGCAAGAGTTGTCACAGGCATTGGACACGGCGCAAGGAGTGCGGGTAACGTATTTGGTGGTGCAACTGCCACAGGTACCGGTGCCGCAGCAAGCGGTTTTGCTTCCGGGTTCGCAAACATGTTCAAGGGCAACAGCTATGTTCGAGATGCTGTTGTGCAAGGCGGTCAGCGTATGGGCGCCGGTGGAACAATTGGATTTGTTGGCAGAGCCTTTGGTGGTATGGCCGCACGTAACGGTGCGCAGTTGACTGGTGACTCTATCGCTTCCGTCGCAGCACGAACACCGAATATGTCCGGTACGATTGCCGGAGATATTGCAGATAGAAGTCTCGCAAACTATATGCCTCATATGAGTGGTATGAATGTTTCGGGTACCGAAATCACCGGTGGTCAAATCACAGCCAAGGTTGTGGGTGCGGACGGAAAGGAAACTTCAGTCGCAATGTACAGTGCAGCACAATTTGAGAAACCTGACGGACCTCATTCCGTTGTTACGGCATCGGATGGCAGTCAGTGGTATCAAATGGCAAGCGGTCCCGGTGCAGGTGCATTTTACGATGCTCCTCAGTTTAACGGTATCTGGAATGCACTATTCATCCCTTTGATAATACGGTTATTTCCAGTGCCTTCGGATTGGACCTGAATGCCGAATACAGCCAGTTTGGTACAACCTACGGTCAAGTTATTGATAGTCGTGCCCAAGCTCTTAAAATGACGCTTTATGGCACCGCATCAAATGGTAGCGCAGTTCCGCTTACCGACACTGAACTCATCGCATTCCTTGCAAGGCAAAACTGTAGTGAGACCCGTAAACATATTGTGAAGACCGGGCTTTCCCTTGTATCGTTCACAGTTGCCTTACCTGCAACATACACATCCAAGCCATCCAACTGATCCTTCATCAGTTGCTTTTCCTTTTCTCTAAGTGTTGCCAGATCATTCGCATATATAAACTTTCGCCGTCCCAACGGATCGGTATATGTGTACATATATCGCTTATCTGACGCTCTCTGTACCGAGCTGTACCGCGATAAGATCAGCGTGGAACGCTTCCTTTTCCGACCGGCGGAGGGGAACTATCCCGAACCGCAGACCCGTTACCATGAGATCCTGCCGTCCCTTTTCTCCCGCTATGAGGGGGCAAAGATCTGCGATGTGCATATGGGACAGCGGTTTTCATTCGGCGGCGCGGAGCTGACCTTTCTCTTCACGCCGGAAATTCTCCCCGCAATCGGAGCGTATAGTCAGCCCAACACGAATTCTCTGGTCTTTACGATCGAATATTACGGACAGAAGCTTCTCGTTTCGGGAGATGCGACCGATTTTGTCATGCGGTTTCTGACAGATGTCTGCGGCCCGTCTCTGAAATGCGATCTGTTGCAAGCGGCGCATCACGGTGCGGCTCACGGAGAGCCTGATCCCAAATGTCCCGACGAAAAGGCGATCGATGATTTTTACGCGCTTGCCGATCCCGACACGGTGCTGTGGCCGACCAGTCGGTTTCATTACGAAAACTGGGTGCTGAGCGGGAAACGGCCGGGGTTCAGGGTGCTGATCGACGGGAAGCGGCGCCAGATCTGCGCCGGGAATACAAACAAAAGCTATCTCTTCCGTCGGAACCGGACGGAGACGGAAATGACACGGGAATCAGAGGAAACCGGATATGGAAAAATACAGATATGAAATCCATTGCCATACCAGGCAGGGAAGTCTTTGCGGACGTATGACGGGGGCGCAGACGGCGGAATATTATCATGCCAAAGGGTATCGGGGAATCATTGTGACGGATCATTTTTTCAACGGCAACTGCGCGGTATCCCCGGAGCTTCCGTGGAAGGAGCGGGTGGAGCGCTTCTTTGAGGGCTATCGGGATGCGAAGGAGGAGGGGGAGAAGCTCGGCCTGACAGTGTTATACGGTTGGGAGTATAACTATCAGACGACGGAGTTTCTTACATACGGCGCGGATATCGCCTGGCTGACGGATCATCCCGATATTCTGACGCTTTCCCCGGAGGAATATTGCGACGAGATTCATCGGGCGGGCGGATTGATCGTCCATGCGCATCCCTTTCGGGAGAGACCGTATATCCGGTATTTCAGGCTGTTTCCCAACTATGTTGACGCGGTGGAAACGGTCAATGCCGCGCACCATCTGTTCCCCGACTTTGATAAACGGGCAGATTTTTATGCCGATTCCTATAGACTGAAAAAAGTGGTCGGTTCCGATTTTCATTATGAGTGGCCGGGCGGGCTGTGCGCTATGGAGTTTGAAGAACCGATCGCCGGGATTCATGATTTTATCCGCCTTGTTTCGGAGGGGAAATACTCCGGTCTGCGCCTTGATACGGAGGGCAGAGTCATTGCCCGGCTTCTCTGAATCGGACGCCCGATCCATGCTGCAGCCCCGGTCAGGGAGCGAACGGGAGCGTGTCGATTGAACGCTCCTTTTCGCCGTTGAGCCGCGGTCTTGACAATTTCTGTCGGTTCGTGTATAATATTTCAACAGCGGACGGCGCAGGCTGCCGGGGAACGTCCCTTCCTCCGATAAACGCGGCGGCGCGCATCCCTACCGATTGGCTCCGCGGTGTGATGCGCGGATGGAGCTGCGTCGGTCTTTGTAAGAAGCCCCCGGAAGCGGTGCGGTTTCCCGTCCGATCAAGCTGATGAAAGGTGTCTTAATCCATGAAATTACGATTCAATGTAACCGACAAAACCCAGCCCGATCCCTTTATTTTCGAGGACGACGGGAAATTCTATCTCTATGTCACCGCCCTTGACGGCGTGGAGGCCTATGAAGCCGACGATTTTCTCGGGGAATGGCGCTACTGCGGCGTTGTGACGCGGTTTGACGGCGCAACGGAATATTGGGCGCCCTCAGTGATCCGCCTGGAGGATACCTACTATATGTACGTTTCCTGCATCAGAAACGGAAACTTCGAGTATATGCACGTCGCCTCCGCGAAATCCCCGCTCGGTCCGTTCGGAAACGAAAAGTGTCTGTATAACCGATTCTCCATTGATTCCCATATGGTCAAGACTGAAAAAGGGCTGTATCTCTGGTACGCGGAGGATAATCTCACCCGCGATCTCGTCGGAACGCGGATCTATGTCGACCGGTTCCTCGATCCCTATACCCCCGAAAACGACCCGAAGGAGGTGCTGCTGCCGGAGTTCGACGAGGAGAAATTCACCCCTCAATGCACGCCGGAGCGCGATTGGTATACGCTGGAGGGTCCGTTCTGGTTCCGGGACGGCGAATGGCAGTATCTGATGTACAGCGCAGGCTGCTATCGCGATGATACCTATCATATCGGCTATGCGGTCGCGAAATCGAGCGAGGAAGATTTGAAAAAGGTCGATTTCGTCAAGGTCACAGAAGACGGCGGCTTTGCGCCGCTGATCATCAAAAACGAATTTGAAGAGGGGACGGGGCATCACAGCGTTCTTTTCCACAAGGGGCAGTACTATGCCTTCTATCACGGCCGCGACTATCGGGAGGACGGCGTGATCGGCTCGGAGGAACGGAGGATCGCCCGCATCTGCCGCCTTTATGTCAGGGACGGCGTGATCAGGGCGGAGCGCTTCCCCGACAGGCTCTGAATCAAGGCTCCGATATATTTCGGCACCGCCGGCGCATTGCGCCGGCGGTGTTTCGGTATCCGTATGGGGGGCGATCCCGTTTCTTTCCACAGCGCGGCCGATCAGGGCTGCGGCGTCGCTGCGGCGGCTTGGCGGGCAAGAAGCGCGAGGATCTCCTCCGCCGCACTCTCAGATCCCGAGGAGGAATCGATCACCGCATCGTATTGAGAGGCGTCTCCCCACGGAAGCCCGGAGATATGGCGGTAATAGGAGGCCCGCGCCCGATCGGAGCGGCGGATGCTTCTCACCGCCTCCCTGCGGGTGTCCCCGTAAAAGGACATCACACGCTCAATCCGATATTCCTTCGGCGCGCGGACAAAGATCCGGAATACGTTCGGGTTGTCGCGAAGAACATAATCGGCGGCCCGACCGACGATGACGCAGCTTCCGTTTTCCGCGATTTTCCGGATCACCTCCGCCTGCGCCCGGATGGCATGACCGATAACGCGGCGGGAAAGATAGAGATCGTGAAGCCTCGACGGCGCGTTCCGGTTCAGATCCGAGATGAATTTTCCGGCAAGGCCCGCTTCCTCCGCCGCCAATGCCGTCATTTCCTTATAGTAAAACGGGATTCCGAGACGGTCTGCAAGCAGCTTCCCGATCTGCTTGCCGCCTGATCCGTGTTCTCTTGCGACCGTGATGATCACACCGGGGCGGGAGGGAAGGATCGCCGCCGGATGCTCTGCCTTGGCTGCCTGCAGCGATGCCTGCGTGAAGGCATTTTTGAAAAAGGAGCGGCTGAAGATCAGCCCGATCAGGGAGGTCAGGGTATCGGTGACGGGATAGGTCAGCCAGAAATAATCCAGCCCGATCAGAGAAAAGAGATAGCCGAGGGGAACGAACAGCACCACCGTCCGAATCACCGTCAGCGCCGAGCTTTTCAGCGGCAGTCCGACCGCCTGGAACAGGACGGGGTAGGTGAGAGAGGTGACGAGAGGAAGAAAACTCCAGCCGATGATGCGAAAAGCGGTCACGCCGATTCCGATGACCTCTTCATCGAAGGAGAAGACCCGAAGCATCGGCTTCGGGATGAGATTGAAGCAGATCGTTCCGAGGAACATCAGCGAAAAGCCGAAGAGAAGTGCGACGCGCAGGGTCTTGCGGCATCGGTCGATTTTTTCCGCCGCGTAATTGAAGCTCACAATGGGAACGATGCAGGTCTGCATCGCGCCGAGGGGAATAAAGAAGAAGGTCTGCCATTTATAATACAGGCCAAGCGTCGTGACCGCTGCGTCGGAAAAGCGGGAGAGAATCATATTCAACCCGAAAATATAGAAGGTATAGGCCGACTGCATCAGAATGTTGGGCAGACCGAGACGGAAGACCTCGTCGGTGGCGCGTGGAAAGCTCGAAAGCGCGGGAGGCCGGTGGAAGCCCTTCCTCATTACGACGAGCGCGGCCACCATCTGTCCCGCGACGGTGGCAATCGCCGCGCCCGTGATCCCCATGCTGTCCCCGACGATTCCGAAAATCAGGATCGGATCGAGGATGATGTTGGTGACTGCGCCGAGAATCTGCGCCGTCATCGGGGTCTTCATGTCGCCCTGTGCCTGAAGGATTTTGGTCCAGATGCTTTCAAGAAAAAGACCGAAGCTGAAGACCGACACGACGCGGCCGTAGGCGATCACGTCCGCGATCACGTCGGGGTCTTCCGAGGACATGGCGGCGAAGGAGGGCATGAAGGCGAAGCAGACCGCAGCAAAGATTGCCCAAAGCAGCACGGCAAGGGGCGTACCGATCCCGGCATACTCCTTTGCCTTCTCCTTCTGATCGAGGCCGAGGCGAGACGACATGGCGGTGTTGATGCCGACGCCTGTCCCGACCGCCAGCGCGATCATCAGAAGCTGAACGGGATATAGGATCGAGAGCGCCGTCAGTCCGGAATCGGAGAACCGGCCGACAAAAAAGCTGTCGACGATGTTGTAGAGCGCCTGAATCAGTTGGGCCAGCATCACGGGCGGTGCCATTTTGAGGAGAATTCTGTCGACCCGTCCCTCCCCGAAGGAGCAGGCCTGCTCTTCAATTGACTTCATCTTCGTTACCAATCCTCCTGAAATTCCGCCGGCGGCGTTGATTCTCAATCCGACGCCTGCCGTCTCCGGCACTTATCCCCACAGTCTCTTCGGCGGCCGGAGGGAATTGCGGTTCAAGCTCTCGTTCCGGCGGGACAGCCCGATCCGCGATAAGAATGCGGCGGCTCTGACGACAGCCTCGCCGTTGCCTTCCTGCATTGCGTGAACTCTTCGGATATTTTCGGTGCAAGCACCGCGTCCCGTCTGTCGGACTGAAAGTTTATACTCCGTTCGGCGGTGTTTGTCAGGACAGCGAAGGGAAAAGACCGGATATGACGGTGACTTTGCGGGTCGATCCTGCCGGCTGACAAAATATTCCGCCGAAAAATGTAAATCGACGGGATTGCTATTGAAAAAACCAAAGGGGTGTGCTATCATATTGGGGAAGATTCGGTTATTGTAATATGCGAGCCGACGGCGGCGCTCCCCCGCAGGGAGTCAGGGCGGGAGGCACTCGACAGACAACAACAGGAACGGAGGAACGGCAATGGAAGATATCACACTCACACGAAAGGGAAGCTATGACGTGATCGTGGTGGGGGGAGGCATTGCGGGCGTCTCGGCGGCGGTTTCGGCGGCCAGAGGCGGAGTGCGGGTGCTTCTGATCGAGAAGCTCATCAATCTCGGAGGACTTGCCACCTCCGGGCTGATATCCTGGTACGAGCCCCTTTGCGACGGCCGCGGGCGGCAGATGATCGGGGGGATCGCGGAGGAGCTGATCCGCCTGGCGGTGCGAGACTGCTTCGATACGCTTCCGGAGAGCTGGGGCGGTTCGGAGCATCGGGACGGGCGCTTTGCCACCCATTTCTCCCCGACCGTCTTTTCCCTGGCGCTCGACCGGTTTGTTCTCGGGAGCGGGGCGGCGCTCCGCTTCGATACCTACGCCACCTATCCGCTGATGGAGGGGAGGCACTGCGTCGGCGTGATCTGCGAAAGCGCGGACGGCAGAGAGCTGATTGAGGGTAAGGCGATCATCGATGCGACGGGCAGCGCCTCGATCTGCCGACGCGCGGGCATGCCGACGGTCTGCGGAGAGAACTTCATGTCCTGCGTCGCGCATTATATCGATGACGAATGCATAGAGCGCTATCGGCAGACGGGAAGACAGAGCGAGCTGAGAAAATGGTTTGCCGTCGGCAGCAATATGTTCGGTCACGGTCATCCGGAGGGCATGAAGAAGACCGTGGGCGATTCCGCCGACGAGCTCAATGAATATATCCTGACCGGCAAAAAAATGCTGCTTGACAAGGTCAGGGAGAAACGCAAAGGGGGCTTTGATCTGACGGCGATTTCCACGATGCCGCAGCTGAGAACCATCCGACGGATCGTCGGAGCGGAGGATTTTGAGGCGATTGACGGTAAGCCCTGCGATAATCCGATCGGAGTCTGCGGCGACTTCCGGCCGGGTCGGGAGGGGAAGCATTATATGATCCCCTACGGCGCTCTTGTCCATCCCGATTTCGATAATCTGTTCGCCTGCGGGCGGATTATCTCCGCGCCGGCGGGAGACGGATGGGAGGTGGCCCGCGTCATTCCGACCTGTGCGTTGACGGGGGAGGCAGCGGGTAAGGCTGCCGCGGAATCGGTCCTGAAAGGGATACCCGCGCCGAAAATCCGGTTCGCTCCGCTTCTTTGCGGAGAGTTGGCGCTGTAAATTCCGGTACGGGAGACCGATCTCCGTTGCGGGACGTCTGTCGGTTTGACAGGCGTCCCTCCCGCCTTTGCCTGTGCGTGATCCCCGCGATGGGAAGCACGTGTCCCATGACTTCGTGTCATTTTCGCCTATAAACCCCTTCTTCCGCCCGGAAAATCGGAATAAATTCCGAACTTGAAAGAAATCTGCAGAATTCTGTTGCAAAAAAAGGGTAAATGTTGTATAATAAAATGTAAAAAACTTTGAACAGGGATTCGGAGGACGAGATGAAGGAATTTTACGAAAATCCTCTTTGTGTTCGCTACTCAAGCGACGCCATGAAGAGGATCTTTTCTGCGGACTTTAAATTTTCGACCTGGAGAAAGCTGTGGATCGCACTGGCCGAAAGCGAGCGGGAGCTCGGTCTGCCCATCACCGGGGAGCAGATCGAGGAGATGAAGGCTCATATCCATGACATCGATTATGAGGCCGCCGCCGCTTACGAGGCGGAGGTTCGTCACGATGTGATGGCGCATGTCCGTACCTACGGGGATGCATGCCCCGGGGCGAAGCCGATCATTCATCTCGGCGCAACCTCCTGCTACGTCGGAGACAATACCGACATCATCCAGATGCGCGAGGGGCTTCTTCTGATCCGCAGACTGCTTGTCAATGCCATAGCGGCGCTGGGAAGCTTTGCAGAACGGTACAAGGACGTTCCCACGCTCGCCTATACGCATTTTCAGGCGGCGCAGCCCACCACCGTCGGGAAGCGGGCCACCCTTTGGGCGCAGGATCTGATTCTCGACCTTGATAATCTGGATCACGTTCTCTCCCGTCTGAAGCTCCTCGGCTGCAAGGGGACGACAGGCACCGGCGCGAGTTTTGTGGCGCTCTTTGACGGTGATACCGAAAAGGTCAAGCTGCTGGAGAAAAAGATCGCGGAAAAAATGGGCTTCTCCGGTGCAATCGCCGTTTCGGGGCAAACCTACACCCGGAAGATCGACTATTTCGTGCTGTCGGTGCTGTCGGGAATCGCACAGAGTGCATCGAAATTTGCCGGCGACATCCGTCTGCTCTCTCATATGAAGGAGTTTGACGAGCCGTTTGAGAGCAAGCAGATCGGCTCTTCCGCCATGGCCTATAAGCGCAATCCGATGCGCTGCGAGAGAATTGCCTCCCTGGCCCGCTATATTCTGGTCGACACGCTCAATCCCGCCGTGACGGCGGCGACTCAATGGCTGGAAAGAACGCTTGACGATTCCGCCAACCGCCGCATCAGCATTCCCGAGGCGTTTCTCGCCGCCGATGGGATTCTCTCCCTCTATATCAACGTTATCACCCGCGGCAGTGTCTATCCGAAGGTGATGGAGAAGCATCTGAACGAGGAGCTGCCCTTTATGGCGACGGAGAACATCCTGATGTACTGCGTCAGAAAAGGCGGAGACAGACAGGAGCTTCACGAGGCGATCCGCGAGCTTTCCGTCGCCGTGACCAAGCAGATCAAGCTCAACGGCGCCGAAAACGATCTTCTTGACCGCATTCTGCAGGATCGGCGCTTCAACCTGACGGGGGAGGAGATGAAGGAGATTCTTCATGTCCGCAACTTCATCGGGATGGCGCCTCAGCAGACGGAGGAGTTCATCCGGAACGAGATCGCTCCCATTACGGAGGGCAACCGCGACTTGCTCGGACTTGATGTGACGATCAGAGTCTGAAATATCAATATCTAAAGGTGGAAAGAAGGAGCTATTATGTTAACAGCAATTGTCGGAATTAACTGGGGTGACGAAGGCAAGGGACGGATGGTCGACCTGCTTTCTCAGAAATTCGATATTGTGTCCCGCTATCAGGGCGGCAACAACGCCGGTCATACCGTGGTCAATGAAAGAGGGAAGTTCATTCTGAATCTCCTGCCCTCCGGCATTCTGCGGGACGATACCGTCAACGTGATGGGACCCGGCATGGTCATCGACGCCGAGCATCTCTGGAACGAGGTGAAGCGGCTGCGCGACGCGGGAATCGTCATCACGCCGGAGCATCTGAAGATCAGCGACCGCGCCACGATCTGTATGCCCTATCACAAGCTGCTTGACTGCCTGGAGGAAGAGCGTCTTGCCGATAAGAAATTCGGCTCGACCCGCCGCGGCATCGCGCCGGTCTATGCCGACAAATATATGAAGAAGACCGTCAGAATGGGCGATCTGCTCCATCCCGAGGCGCTTCCCGAGAAGCTTGCGGATCTGATGGAGTGGAAAAACCTGACGGTCAACAAGGGCTACGGTCACGAGGCGATCACGCCGGAGTCGATGCTGGAGTGGCTCAATACCTATGCCATGCCCTTCGTTCCGTATATCACCAATACCACCGAATATCTCGGAGAGGCTGCCGCAAACGGCAAGAATATTATATTCGAGGCGCAGCTCGGGGCTCTTCGCGACATCGATTTCGGAATTTATCCATACACCTCCTCCTCCTCGACGATTGCGGCGTATGCCCCGATCGGTGCCGGCATCCCGCAGTGCAGACTCGACGAGGTCGTCGGGATCATGAAGGCCTATTCCTCCTGCGTCGGGGAAGGCCCCTTTACCTGCGAGCTGTTCGGGAAGGAAGGGGATGAGCTTCGCGAGGCAGGCGGAGAATACGGCGCGGCGACCGGACGTCCCAGACGGGTCGGCGGCTTTGATGTCGTGGCCTCCCGCTACGGAACGCTGGTGCAGGGCGCGACCTGCCTTGCCGTGACAAAGCTGGACGTTCTCTCCTATCTGAAAAAGATTCCGGTCTGCGTCGCTTACGAGGTAAACGGCGTCAGAACCGAGAAATTCCCGATGGGCGTCGAGCTGGCGGAGGCAAAGCCGGTTTACGAGTATTTTGACGGCTGGATGCAGGATGTGTCGGGCTGCCGCAGCTTCTCGGAGCTTCCCGAAAATGCGCAGAAGTATGTGAAATTCCTGGAGGAAAGCGTCAACTGCCCGGTGAAGTATGTATCGGTCGGCGCAAAGCGGGAGCAGTACATCCGGATGTATTGAGCGCGCAGCCTCCGATCCCGATTTTCCGCTATCACAACAGGATGAAAATGCCCGCGAAAACGGCACAGCCGTTTTCGCGGGCATTTTGCGGTATATTGGTTCGGAATGGCCCCCGCTGTCGGGCAGACTGCGGTTCGGCAGGGGATCGGCTTGTGAAAAGACTGACTTCCGCATCGGCGCGGAGGGCGATCGGTCAGCGAGATTGATACTCCGAGATCGATCGGATCAGAATCCGGTCGGTCGCGTCGTCCCGGACAAGAATGAAGATCTGAGGTCTTGTCCGATTGCTCGGCAGGTCGTCACGGAAGGTGCCGTTGTTGCGGCGGATCGCATAACGCACCTCATATTCATAGAGGGTGTAATTCATTCCGTTCTCTTCGTCGTAGACATCCTCCTCCCGCAGACGAATGACCTCCATATTATAGAGCATCTGCATGG
Source organism: uncultured Clostridia bacterium (assembly GCA_944384585.1). Classification (GTDB taxonomy): domain Bacteria; phylum Bacillota; class Clostridia; order Oscillospirales; family CAG-272; genus Colimorpha_A. The sequence continues at coordinate 11,289 of CALWTY010000012.1, forward strand.
TGAAGCGTTCCTTGTCGCCATGCTCCTTCCGGTATTCCTCGGTAAACAGGGCGTTGTACGCTTCATGGTTGCCGTGGATGACCGCGTCAAAATACCGTCTGAAAAAAATGGCAGTCGGGCCCGCCTGCTCGAAGGCACGGTCATCGATCAGCGTGGAAAAAGTGATACCTCCGTCGGGGGAATAGGAAATATAACGGTCAAGATCCAAATATTCTTCATCCTCGAAAATATCATAATCGTAATCGGGATTGAAGAGAAAGACGGGCTCTCTGGTTGCCTCCCCTTCCTGCGATGAGAAAAGGCTGTCCAGGCCGACGTCAAGAATGAGATTGAACAGGAGCAGAACGGCAAAGAGGATCAGCAGAATCAGGATTACGATTTTGGCTTTGCGCTTGTCGGCGCGGGGCGCTTTTTTGTCCAAACGGTTCACCGCCTTTGTTCATTTTGATGGATCAGATCGGTCAGAGAGGCCTTGAAGGATGCGTAGGAGTAGAGCGAGCCGACGCAGAGCAGCGGAAGATCCCCTTGCTTTGCCAGGGCATAGCCGCGGCGGACCGCCTCCTCAAAGCTCGCGCAGGGGGAAGCGGGGACGCCCAGCGCCTGAAACTCCTCCGCGTAGGCCGCGGCGTCAAGGGCTCTGCTGTTGTCGGCGGTGACGGTAAGCACCGTTTCTGCGATCGCGGCAAGCTCCGATGCGATTTTCGCGTGATCCTTGTCTTTCATAACCCCCGAAATGAGGATCAGCCGTTTCCCGCCGAGACAGAGTCTGACGGTTCTGACGGCGGCGGAAACCCCTTCCTCATTATGCCCGCCGTCAAAGAAGACGAGGGGATCGCGGTTCATCAGCTCAAACCGTCCCTTCCAGCGCGCCGAGGCAAGCCCCCGGCGGAGCGCTTCTTCCGGGATCGCAACACCCTGCCGATTCAGGATCGAAACCGCCTCGATGACCGATGCTGCGTTCTCCGGCTGATAAACGCCGAGGAGCGCAAGATGAAGGGCGGATAGGCCGCGATAGGTAAAATCAGATCCGCTAAGACTGTAGCAGACTTCAGTCAGCCCGCCTGGATCCTTTCGGAAAAAGGGAGAGCAGAGCTCTGCCGCCTTGCTGCGGATTACCTCCTCCGCCTCTTTGTCTTTGCCGCCGAAGAGGACGGGCGAGCCGCTCTTGATGATCCCGGCCTTCTCCCCCGCAATAGCGGCGACCGTACTGCCGAGGAAGGCGGTATGATCGAGAGAAACGCCGGTGATGACCGACAGAAGCGGAGGCGGGAGGATGTTTGTGGAGTCAAGCCTGCCGCCCATGCCGCATTCCACCGCCGCAATCTCCACCTTTTTGCGGCGGAAATACTCAAAGCCGATGGCGGTCAGAATCTCGAATTCCGTCGGCGGATCGGACATCCGTCGGCAGAGGGGCTCGATATCGGTGACAATCTCCGCCAGCTCCCCGCGGGAAATAGGCACGCCGCCGACGCAGATGCGTTCCTCGAAAAATTCAAGATAGGGGGAGGTAAAAAGCCCGGTACGGAATCCGGCTGCGCGGAGGACCGATTCCAGCATGGCGGAAAAGGAGCCTTTTCCGTTTGTGCCCGCGACATGGATGGCGCGGAAGCTCCGTTCCGGATGTCCGAGCATCTCCGACAGTTCCGCGATCCGCTCAAGACCGGGACGGCTTCCCCGCCATTCGACAGAATGGATAAAGGAAATGGCTTCGCTGTAATTCATGGCAATTTCGTGACCTTTCCGATCTCATTCATAAAGGATTTGTTCTTGATCAAAAGGAGCAGCACCGCCGATTCCAGCGCGGAAATGCCCAGATAGATCGGGATTCTGAAATACGAAACGTTTCCGAAGATCGGTAGCAGCGCCGCAGTCTTGATCAGCATCGATCCCACAAGATGAGAGAGCAGAACCGAAGCAGGCACGCTGTATTTCGGCTCGGTTCCTGAAAACACATGGCGGAAAAAGAGGCCGGACAACGCCCCGGTGAGGAAGGAGCCGACCGAGATCAGCGGAATCGGCGCCATGCCGTTGATCAGACAGGAGAGCAGATCGGCGCTGAGGGCGGTCACTCCTCCCAGCATCGGCCCGAAAAGAAAGCCGGAAAGGAAGACCGGCAGATTCTCAAAGGTAAGCCGAAGCGGACCGGTGCCGAAGATCGCCTTGGCAATTGAGGCGAGGATCAGGCTCAGCGCCGCCAGAAGCGCGCTGATCACCAGGACTCTGACGTTGCCGAAGAGCTTGAGCTCCCCGACGAAATTAAGGGAATTGTTGGGTGTTTTCATAAAAATTACCTCCTATGAGCAGACTCGCAGCACACGGAGGCAAAAATACTCTATGCACCAGCGGGATGCGAAGCTCCGACCGCAACACAGTTGTTTTCGTCCGAAGGGCAACTCCCCGTCCCCGCGGCACTTAACGCCTGAGCTCCTACTCTGAATTTACTCCATTATATCACGTTTCCCTCCGCTTGTCAAGAGGAGGGACTGACAGGGCGCGGTTTTTTCCGCGATCGTGCGCTTTTGGGAAATACCCCCTTTTCAAATCGCTCATGATATGGTATAATATTGCGTGATTGTCGGATTTTCCGCCTTTCGGGAGCGGGAACGGAAAAAAGGCAGAAGCGGTTGGCTTGCTGCCGATTCTGAGAAGGATTGGGAAATGAAAAAACTTTTGAAGTATATGCGCGGTTACAGGCGGGAATGTATTCTCGGTCCGCTGCTCAAGCTGGCGGAAGCCTCGCTCGAATTGATTGTGCCGTATGTGATCATGAACATCATCAATATCGGCATTCTCAACGGAGACAAAGCCTACATCATCGGGCGGATGCTCCTTCTTGTCGGAATGGGGCTGGCGGGGCTTTTGTTTTCCGTCGCGGCGCAGTATTTTTCGGCAAGAGCCGCTGTCGGCTTTTCCTCAAAAGTCAGGGCGGCACTTTTTGCCCACATCATGCACCTCGGCTACCCGGAGATCGACCGCATGGGAAAATCGACCTTCATCACGAGGCTGACGAGCGATCTCAATCAGGTGCAGGCTGGCGTGAATCTGACGCTGCGCCTCTTCCTCCGTTCGCCCTTCATCGTCTTCGGCGCGATGATCTGCGCCTTTACGATCGATCTGCAGGCGGCGCTTGTCTTTGTCGTGGCGATCCCGGTGCTGGCAGCGGTGGTGTTTGCCATCATGCTTTCGACGATCCCGCTCTACAAAAAGGTGCAGCAGAAGCTCGATCGGATCCTCTCCAAAACGCGGGAGAATCTCAGCGGCGTCAGAATGCTCCGCGCGCTGTGCAAGGAAAGCGAGGAGATCGACGATTTTGCGGAAAAGAATCAGGATCTGAGCCGCGCCCAGCGATTTGTGGGAAAGCTCTCGGCGCTGATGAATCCGCTGGCCTACGTTCTGATCAACGCCGCGATTATCGTGCTGATCTACGTCGGCGCGCTGAAGGTGCAGCACGGCGTTTTGACGCAGGCCGCGGTGATCGCGCTCTACAATTATATGTCGCAGATTCTGGTGGAGCTGATCAAGCTCGCCAACCTGATCATCACGATTACCAAGGCGGTCGCCTGCGGCAACCGCGTCGAGGCGGTGCTGGAATCGGACGCTTCGCTCCTGCCGTCGCGGCTGCCTCCCGAAATCAAGGGGACGCATACCGTCGAACTTCGCCGCGTCAGCTTCCGGTATGAAGGGGGCGGAGACAATGCCCTCACCGACATCAGCCTGACCGCCGACGATGGGGAGACCGTCGGGATCATCGGCGGAACCGGGTCGGGTAAGACTACGCTGATCAATCTGATCTGCCGCTTTTATGAGGCGACAGAGGGGGAGGTGCTGATCGACGGCCGGCCGGTCGCAAGCTATGACTTTGCCGAACTGCGGGGAAAAATCGGGATCGTGCCGCAGGGGGCGGCGCTCTTCGGAGGAACGGTTCGGAGCAATCTCCTCTTCGGACGGGAGGATGCAACTGACGACGAGATCTGGGAGGCGCTGGAGCGGGCGCAGGCCGCCGATTTTGTCAGGGAGAAACCCGGTATGCTGGATTTTGAGATCGAGCAGGGAGGTAAAAACCTGTCGGGCGGACAACGGCAGCGCCTGACCGTGGCGCGGGCGCTGATCCGGAATCCCGGGATTCTGATTCTCGACGACAGCTCCTCGGCGCTTGATTACGCGACCGATCTCGCGCTTCGCCGAGCCGTCAGGCAGCTTCCGGGGCGCCCCGTGATTTTCATTGTTTCCCAGCGCGCTTCCTCGCTCCGCGGCTCCGATCGGATCGTTGTCCTCGACGAAGGACGCGCCGTCGGAATCGGTACGCACGAGCAGCTTTACGAATCCTGCGTTGTCTACCGTGAGATCTGTGATTCGCAGAGCAGAATACGCTGAAAGGAGGGCGCATATCATGAAAAAGAGCAAGGGAATGGGCGGTCTTAAGCCCTCCCTCACCTATATCTCCCGCTATCGCCTTCTGATCGCCGGGACGCTTCTTCTCGCCGTGATCGGAACGGCCTCCATGCTGTGGGTTCCGATTATCATCGGTGACACGATCGATCTTCTGATCGGGGAGGGAAGCGTGGCGCTTTCGGCGGTATTGACGGAGCTGTGCAAGGCGGCGGTGATCTTCTGCATCGGGGGGATCGCGATGTGGGGAATGAGTCTGATCAACAACCGCATCACCTATCAGGTCGTGCGGGATATCCGAAGGGATGCCTTTGAGAAGATTCAGCATCTGCCGATCTCCTACCTTGATTCCCACCCTCACGGCGATATCGTCAGCCGTATCATCGCGGACGTCGATCAGTTTTCCGAGGGATTGCTGATGGGCTTTACGCAGCTCTTTACCGGCGTTCTGACGATTCTTGCCACGCTGGTCTTTATGTTCGTGATCCATCCGCTGATCGCCGCCGTAGTCGTCGTGCTGACTCCGCTGTCGCTCTTTATTGCCAATTTCATCGCCGGAAAAACCTATCGCTTCTTCAGGGATCAGTCAACCATCCGGGGAGAACAGACCGATTATATCAACGAGATGGTCGAAAACATCAAGACCGTAAAGGCCTTTTCCAACGAGGAAAAGGTGATCGGAAAATTCAAAGAGATCAACGGGCGGCTTCAGATAAGCTCCCTCAAGGCGATCTTCTTCTCCTCCCTGACCAATCCCACCACACGCTTTGTCAACAGCGTCGTCTATGCGGCGGTTGCCGGCTTCGGCGCCATTGCCGTTATCGGAGGGGGGCTTACGGCGGGCGGGCTGTCTGTCTTTCTTTCTTATGCCAATCAGTATACCAAGCCCTTCAACGAAATTTCCGGCGTGCTGGCGGAGTTTCAGAATGCCCTGGCCTGTGCCGAGCGTATCTTTGAATTCCTTGCGGCGGAGCAGGAACAACCTGATCCTGCGGACGCAGGCGTTCTGCGGGAAGTGAGCGGCAGGCTTTCGGTTGAGAATGTCTCCTTCTCCTATTCGCCCGACAGAAGGCTGCTTGAAAACTTTTCTCTTGAGGTCGCAAGCGGGCAAAAGATCGCGATCGTCGGGCCGACCGGCTGCGGAAAGACGACCTTTATCAACCTGCTGATGCGTTTTTACGACGTAAACGGCGGCGCGATTCTGATCGACGGGCGGGATATCCGCTCGATCACAAGGCAGAGCCTTCGGCTGAGCTACGGAATGGTGCTGCAGGAAACCTGGCTGAAGCAGGGAACGATCAGAGAAAATCTCAAGCTGGGACGCCCCGACGCGACCGATGCGGATATGATCGAGGCGGCGAAAAAGACCTACTGCCACGGCTTCATCTCCCGTCTTGAGAAAGGCTACGATACCGTCATCTCCGAGAGCGGCGGCAATCTCTCAAACGGGCAGAAGCAGCTTTTGTGCATCGCGCGGGCCATGATTTCCGATCCTCACTTCCTCATTGTAGATAAGGCGACCGCCTAGATCGATACCAGAACCGAGATCAAGGTGCAGAACGCCATGAAGACGCTGATGGAGGGGAAAACCTCCTTCGTCGTGGCGCATCGTCTTTCTACGATCATGGAAATGGATCTGATCCTTGTGATGAAGGACGGCAACATCATCGAGCAGGGAACGCATCGGCAGCTGATGGAAAAAGGCGGCTTCTATTCCGTCCTGTTCAACAGTCAGTTTGCCGAATGAATGACCGATCGAAGCATATTGCAAAGGAGAGGCTAATATGGAAGAAAAGGAGCTGTTGTCCCTGATCGGGCGCTTCGATATCGTCGGAACGCCGGTCGGCGTCGAGCGATGCCACAGCGGACACATCAATAAAACCTATATCGTCACCGCCGTAGACGTGGAGGGAACTCAAAGACGCTATATCCTCCAGCGGATCAATTCCTATGTCTTCCCCAAGCCGCAGGAGCTGATGCATAATATCCGGATCGTCACCGATTTCCTGCGGCGGAAAATCGCGGCGGAGGGAGGCGATCCCGACCGCGAAACGCTGACGCCGATCCCATGCGGCAGGGAGCTGCTCACCGCCGATCGGGAGGGAGGCTTCTGGCGGGTCTATGCGTATGTAGCCGGCACACGCTCCTACGATACGGCGCAGACCCCCGAAATGCTGGAGAACGCCGGCTTCGCCTTCGGAAAATTCCAGCAAAGACTGTCAAATTTTCCGGCGGAGGAGTTATTTGAAACGCTGCCGTTCTTTCATGATACCGTCAAACGGTTCGGGGATTTCCGACAGGCGGTCATGGAGGACAAGGCGGGACGCGCCGCATCCGTCAGGGAGGAGATCGCCTTCGTGACGGATCGCGCCGCGCTTTGCTCCTCCGTTACCGATCGGATTGCCGACGGGAGCATCCCGCTTCGTGTGACTCACAACGATACCAAGCTCAACAACGTGCTGATTGACGCGGAAACCGGCCGCGCCGTTTGTGTTGTCGATCTCGATACCGTCATGCCCGGCTCGGTGCTGTATGATTTCGGGGACGGTATCCGCTTCGGCGCGTCCTCCGCTGCCGAAGACGAGACAGATCCGGATCGGGTCTATTTGCGCCTTGATCTCTTCGAAGCCTTTACCCGCGGATTTCTTTCCGGCTGCAATGACGCACTGACCGACGCCGAGCTCTCCGCTCTTCCGATCGGAGCGCAGGTCATCACTTTTGAGACCGGGATGCGCTTTCTGACCGACTATCTGAACGGCGACGTTTATTTTTCCGTCGACAGAGAGGGGCACAATCTCGACCGCGCCAGAACCCAATTCAGGCTCGTTCTGGATATGGAGGAAAAACTTGAGCGGATGAAGGAGATCGTGTCGCGCTGCAGGAGGCGGGAATTCCGTAAAGATTGACAGAATTGCGTGTTGGGGCAGAAAAACTCTGTTCAATCGGCACATTGACTTTAGCACTTTAGCGTGATAAAATATATCTGTCGGATCGATCATCCGAAATATCGGCAAGCAGCATCGGCGGTCAGGCTGTCCCAATATCGGACACGGAGGCCGCAATCGGATGCCGCGTGCCGCCGGGAGGAAATATCATGGGATTATCACGTTCTGAAGAGCTTGACGTCCTCTTTGAGGGTATCCTGCTCCTGAAGAACACGCAGGAGTGCCGCGCCTTTTTTGTGGATCTCTGCACGATCCGAGAGATCGGTGATATGGCACAGCGCCTTGCGGTTGCGCGTCTCCTCGATCACGGAGAATGCTACGCCGCGATCTCAGCGAAGACCGGTGCCAGCTCCGCCACCATCAGCCGCGTGGCGCGCTGTCTCAATTACGGTGCGGGCGGATATGCCGCCGTGCTTGGCAAGGAAAAGGGCGAAAACATCTGAACAGAGCGATTAAGGGAGGAAGGGAAGCATGCTGATCCCAAATAAGGACAAGACTCTCCGCAGGGAGGAAACAATACTGACCGAGCTTCACGATCTCTACGGGCGTTACGGATATGTCCGCTATAAGATGAGCAAATTTGAGGAATACGAGCTGTATGTGCAGAACAAGGATTTCCTCTCCGCCTCCGGGATCATCACCTTTACCGACACCAACGGAAGACTGATGGCGCTCAAGCCCGACGTCACCCTGTCGATCATCCGGAATCTGACGAAAAAAAACGGTGTCCAGAAGGTCTATTACAACGAAAACGTCTACCGGATCTCCAAAAGCAGCGGGCGCTTCCGTGAGATCATGCAGACGGGGCTGGAATGCGTCGGGGAAATCGGTGCATACGAGATCTGCGAGACACTTTTGCTTGCCGTCAGAAGCCTGGAGGCTGCCGACAGGGATTATCATCTGGATCTGGCGCATATGGGGATCCTTTCGGCGCTGATGAAGCCGCTTGCCCTTTCCGAGAAGAGCCGCAGCGCGATGATTACCTGCATCCGCCGCAAAAATGCGGAGGGGATCGCGCAGCTCTGCGAGGAGGAGAAGGCCGACCGCGCCGCGGCGGAAGCGCTGTCGGAGGTGATCGGGCTTTACGGTTCCCCTGCTGCGGTCTTGCCGAAGCTGAAGCGGATCTGCGCCGCCGTCGGCGTTGAGGAGGCACTTGCCGAGCTGATGGCGGTGGCGGGATTCCTCGGCGACTGCGGCTACGGAGACAGGATCAGTCTCGATTTTTCCGTGGTCAACGATATGAACTACTATAACGGCATCGTCTTCCGCGGCTATGTCGCGGGGATATCGGAGGGCGTGCTGACGGGAGGAAGCTATGATCTTCTGATGAGGAAGATGGGACGTGCGTGCGGCGGCATCGGCTTCGCCATCTGTCTTGACAGCCTGTCGCAGCTCGACAGCACGCTTAAGCCCTTTGATTACAACTGTCTGCTCGTTTACGGCGGCGCATCCCCCGTCGAGGTGACAAAGGCGATGGAGTCGCTTCAGCGGGAGGGCGGCTCGGTGCTGGCGGCAAGGGAGCGGCCGGAGGACGTCCGCGCAGGACGGGTGCTGGTTCTGAAAAATGACGGGACGCTGAAGGAGGAGAGCTGAGATGGTCAATATTGCGCTTCCGAAAGGAAGGCTCGGGGAAAAGGTCTATCAGATGTTTGCCGATGCCGGCTATGAATGTCCCGCCGTCCTGTCAAACAGCCGCAAGCTGATTTTTGAAAATCCCGAAAAAGGGGTGCGCTATTTCTGGGTCAAGCCCTCAGACGTTGCCATCTACGTCGAACGTGGCGCTGCCGATCTCGGCGCGGCGGGGAAGGATATCATCGAGGAATATGATCCCGATATCTACGAGCTGCTGGATCTCGGCGTCGGAAAATGCCGCATGGCGGTTGCGGCGAAAAAAGGCTTCCGCGAAGATCCCGAGCGGATTCTGCGGGTGGCGACCAAATTCAGAAGCATTGCGCTCGATCACTATGCCGCCCGGTCGCGGGATATCGATATCATCGAGCTGAACGGATCGATTGAGCTTGCTCCGATTCTCGGGCTCTCCGACGTGATCGTCGATATTGTGGAGACCGGCACGACGCTGCTGGAGAACGACCTTGCTCCGATCGAAACGATCTTCCCGATCAGCGCGCGGCTAATCTCCAACAAATCGTCCTTTAAATTCAAGAATGCCGAGATCGAGGGCATTCGGACGGCACTGCGGGATCTTGTGAACGAAAGAAGGCTCAATCCATGATCAGAACAGAAAAATGCAATCGCGTCGACAGAAGTCGTGTGTTTGAGGAATCAGCGGAACAAAACGTGGCGGAAACGGTGTCCTCCGTTCTCCGTGAGGTGAGAGCGAGGGGGGACGCCGCGCTGCTCGACTTTACCGAGCGCTTCGATGGATGCCGTCCCACCTCCCTTGAGGTCTCCCCCGAGGAAATCAAGGAGGCGGCCGCGTCGGTCTCCCCGGAATTCCTTGAAATCCTGAAGGAAGCGGCAGCCAATATCCGCGCCTTTCACGAAAAGCAGGTCAGAAACGGCTATATCCTGACCTCCGACCGCGGCACGGTGATGGGGCAGAGGATCCTCCCGCTCGAGCGGGTGGGGCTCTATGTTCCGGGCGGTACGGCGGCCTATCCCTCTACGGTGCTGATGGACGCGATCCCCGCAAAAGTTGCGGGCTGTGACGAAATCGTAATCGTGACGCCGCCCGACAAAAACGGCAAGGTCGTCCCTGCGATCCTTGCGGCAGCCTCCATCGCCGGCGTCGACCGCATTTTCCGGGTCGGGGGCGCGCAGGCGGTTGCGGCTCTTGCCTACGGAACGGAAACGATCCCGAATGTCGATAAAATCTGCGGCCCCGGCAACGCCTATGTCGCGGAGGCAAAGCGGCAGGTCTTCGGCCTTGTGAATATCGATATGATCGCAGGACCGAGCGATATTCTGATCATCGCGGACGAAAACTCCGACCCAGAAATCCTTGCCGCCGATCTGCTTTCCCAGGCGGAGCATGATAAAAATGCCTCTGCGGTGCTGGTGACCGTCTCTCAGGCGTTGGCCGATTCTGTGGCGCGGGAGCTGGAGCGTCAGCTTGAGCTGCTGCCCCGCAGGGAGATCGCAAGAGCCTCAGTTGAGAAAAAAGGAAGGATCTTCGTCTGCGACAGCCTTGATGACGCCGTTGCTATCGCGAACGAGATCGCGCCGGAGCATCTTGAACTTTGTCTTGATCGTCCCTTTGAGTGGCTCGGCAAAATCAGGAACGCGGGATCGGTCTTTCTCGGTCGGTATTGCCCGGAGGTGCTGGGGGACTATTTCGCGGGTCCCAATCACACCCTTCCCACCGGCGGGACCGCGCGGTTCTCAAGCCCGCTTTCTGTCGATGATTTTGTCAAAAAATCGCAGTATCTGTACTATTCCGCCGACGCAATGAAGGAAGTCGGCAGCAAGGTCGCCCGGTTCGCTGAGCAGGAAGGGCTGACGGCGCACGCCAGAAGCGCGGAGATCAGATTCGAGAAAAAGAAACGGAGTTGATTGCTACGAGCAGATTCACAGCGATGCGATATGCGGCTCTGGAGGCCTACGTCCCCGGCGAGCAGCCGCGCGATAAGGCATATATCAAGCTCAATACCAACGAGTCCCCCTATCCCCCCTCCCCGGAGGTGATCGCCTCGGTCAATGCCGCCGCGATGGAGGAGCTTCGTCTTTATTCCGATCCCACCTGCCGCCTGCTTCGCCGGAAGATTGCCGATCGCTGCGGTGTGTCGGAGGAGAACGTCTTCCTGTCAAACGGCTCGGACGACATTCTGAATTTCGCTTTTATGGCGTTTGGGGAGAAGGGCGCGGTCTTTCCCGATATTACCTACGGCTTTTATTCGGTATTTGCGGCGCTGCACGGCGTGCCGACGCGGGTGATGCCGCTGCGGGAGGATTTTACCGTCGATCCGGCGGATTATCTGACGGGAGGACGCCTGACTGTTCTTGCCAATCCCAATGCGCCGACGGGGCTTGCGCTTCCGCTTCCGGAGATCGAGCGGATCGTTGCCGCCGATCCCGACCGCGTTGTGGTGATCGACGAGGCGTATGTGGATTTCGGGGCGGAATCGGCGCTGTCGCTGCTGCCTCGATACGATAATCTGCTGATCGTCCGCACCTTCTCAAAATCCCGTTCGATGGCGGGGGCTAGGCTGGGCTTCGCGCTGGCGGACAAGGCCTTGATCGACGATCTTGAGAAGATCAAATATTCCACCAATCCCTATAATATCAATCGCCTCACCCAGCTTGCGGGCGCGGCGGCCATCGATTCCGACGAATATTTTGCCGGAAACTGCCGCAGGATCTGCCGGACGAGGGAGAGAACGACTGCATCTCTCAAAGAGCTGGGCTTCACCGTTCTACCTTCGATGGCGAACTTCGTTTTCGCCTCCTCCGACCAAATCGGAGGAGAGGAGCTGTACCGCAGATTGAAGGAACGTGGTATTTTAGTCCGTCATTTTGATAAGGATCGGATCAGAGAATACAACCGCATCACGATCGGCTCGGAGGATGAGATGGATCGGCTGATCGCCGCCGTTAAGAGCATATTATCCTGACCGAAGAGGAGGAATTCGATATGAGAAAGTCACAGATCACAAGAAGCACCGCCGAAACGGAGATCAGTCTCTGCCTTTCACTTGACGGAAGCGGCGTTTGTCGGATCGAGAGCGGATGCGGCTTCCTTGACCATATGCTGACGGCATTTTCCCGTCACGGCCGCTTTGATCTCACCCTGCGCTGCAGCGGCGACACCGAGGTGGACGATCATCATACGGTTGAGGACATCGGAATCTGTCTCGGCCGGGCGTTCAGCGAAGCGCTGGGGGATAAGCGGGGAATCCGGCGGTACGGGAGTATGCTCTTGCCGATGGATGAGGCACTGATTATGGCGGCGGTCGATCTTTCGGGAAGAGGGCTGCTCGCCTTTGACTGCCCCTTTCCGACCGAAAAAGTGGGCAGCTTCGACACGGAGCTGGTAAAGGAATTCTGGCTTGCCTTCTGCCGCACCGGAGAGCTGACCCTCCATATTCGTCGGATCAGCGGGGAAAATTCCCACCATATCGCGGAGGGCGCTTTCAAGGCGGTCGGCAGAGCGCTTGCCGAGGCGGTTCGCCTTGACGAACGATTCCCCGATGAGATCCCTTCGACCAAAGGGGTGCTGTGATGACGGCGATTGTCGATTACGGCGTAGGGAATCTCTTTTCCCTGGCTGCCTCCTTCCGCAAGATCGGGGTGGAGACCGTGGTGACCGGCAGCAGGGAAGAGTTGGAGCGAGCCGATAAGATCGTGCTTCCCGGAGTCGGCGCTTTCGGAGATGCGGCGGAAAAGCTGAAAAGCTCCGGCCTTGATCGTGTCGTAGTCGGGGAAGCCCGGAAGGGAAAGCCACTGCTCGGCATCTGCCTCGGAATGCAGCTGCTCTTCGAGGAAGGGCTGGAGTTCGGCGTTCATCGCGGGCTGGGCTTGCTTCGGGGAAGTGTCGTTCCGATGCGGGAAATCCTTCCTCCGCAGCTTAAAATTCCGCAGATCGGGTGGAATCGCTTGATTTTCAAGAAGGAAAGCCCGCTGTTCCGATATACGGAGGACGGCGCTTTCGTCTATTTCGTTCACTCCTATTATGCCTCCCGCTGCGAGGACAGCCTTTTAGCCGTAACGGAATACGGGGCGGAGATTACCGCCGCAGTAGGCTCCGGGTGTGTGTTCGGATGCCAGTTTCACCCGGAAAAAAGCGGTGAGGTGGGACTTGCGATTTTGCGGGGCTTTTCGGAGCTGTAAGTCAGGAGGACTGGGATGTATATTTTTCCGGCGATCGACCTGTATGACGGCAAGGCGGTCCGTCTGTACAAAGGAGATTATGACAAGATGACGGTCTATTCCGAAGATCCTGCCGCCGTTGCGGAGGATTTCCGGCGAAGCGGCGCCTCCCATCTGCATCTGGTGGATCTGGAGGGGGCGAAAAGCGGGAAGGCCTGCAATCTTGACACCGTCCGCCGCATTCTGACCGTATCGGGACTCTTTACCGAGATCGGCGGCGGTATCCGCAATGAAGAAACGGTCTATGATTATCTCTCAAACGGCATTCATCGCGTCATCCTCGGAACGGCCGCGGCGGAGAACCGGGAGTTTCTTGCCGATATGGTCAAAAAATACGGAGAGCGGATCGCGGTCGGCGTCGACATCAGGGACGGATTCGTCGCCGTCAAGGGATGGACAGAGACCTCGTCCCTGACCTGCGACGAGCTGTTTTCCCGCATTTCCGCCCTTGGCGTTTCCACGGTCATCTGCACCGATATCACAAGGGACGGTGCGATGAAGGGGACGAACCGTGGGCTTTATGCCGAGCTTTCCCGACGATATGATCTCTCAATCATCGCGTCGGGCGGCGTGTCAACGACGGAGGATGTCGCGGCGCTGGCCGGATTGGGGCTCTACGGCGCGATTATCGGAAAGGCCTATTATACCGGCGCCATCAATCTCAGAGAAGCAGTGAGGATCGCGGAGCATGATAACGAAACGAATCATCCCCTGCCTTGACGTGCGGGACGGCAGGGTGGTAAAGGGCGTGAATTTTGAGGGACTGAATGATGTCTCCTCACCCGTCACGCTGGCGGAATACTACAGCGCCATCGGTGCGGACGAGTTGGTTTTCTATGATATTACCGCCTCCTCCGACGGAAGACGGCTCTTTACCGATATCCTGCGGGAAACCGCGCGCAACGTCTTTATTCCCCTCACGGTGGGGGGCGGGATCAACAGTCTCGACGATTTCGAACGGGTGCTGAGCTGCGGCGCGGATAAGGTCAGCGTCAACTCCGGCGCAATTGCCGATCCCTCTGTCGTCGGAAGGGCGGCACGGCGCTACGGCAGCCAGTGCGTGGTGCTGTCTGCCGATGTGAAGCGGGTTAACGGAAGGTTTACCCTGTTCGCCAAAGGAGGACGGGTGGACACCGGGATCGACGCGATCGAATGGATCACCTCCTGCGTCCGAGACGGCGCAGGGGAGGTCGTCGTCAACTCCATCGACACCGACGGAGTCAGGGAAGGCTTTGATCTTCCTCTGCTTGCGGCGGTCTGCGATGCGGTGGAGGTACCGGTCATCGCCTCGGGCGGCGCTGGAAGTGCCGAGGACTTTCTCAGGCTTTTCCGCGCGCTTCCGAAGGTTGACGCGGGGCTGGCGGCGTCGATCTTCCACTTCGGAGAGGTCAGGATCCCGGAGCTGAAGCGATATCTCCTCGAAGAAGGGGTCAACGTAAGGATTTGACCGAGATTTGACAAAGGATAGTATTTCTGAAAGGATGAAAGCCCGAAGGGGCGGTGGATAGCATGATCGGAACGGAAGAACTGAAATTTGACGAGCAGGGACTGATCCCTGCGATTGTGGTGGATGACGAAACCCAGAAGGTGCTTACCCTTGCGTATATGAGCAGAGAAAGCCTCCGCATCTCCATGGAGAAGAAGCTGACCTGCTTTTACAGCCGCTCCCGCAATCAGCTCTGGCTTAAGGGAGAGACCAGCGGCAATTATCAGCACATCGTTTCCATCACGACCGACTGCGACCGTGATGCGCTGGTGGTTCGTGTGATCAAGGACGGTCCTGCCTGCCATCTCGGAAGCGATTCCTGCTTCAACGATACGATATTCGAGGGGGAGAATCCCGCCTTCTCGCTCTCCTCGCTGATGGAGCTGATCGAGGGCAGAAAGAACGAAAAGAAGGAGGGCTCCTATACCACCTACCTGTTTGAAAAGGGACTTGACAAGATTCTCAAAAAAGTGGGAGAGGAGTCGACGGAGGTCATTATCGCAGGCAAAGCCGGGGATAAGCGGGAGACCGTTTACGAGATCGCGGATCTGACCTATCATCTTCTGGTGCTGATGATCGAGATGGGGATCTCCCTTGACGACATCCGCAGCGAGCTTGCCTCCCGCCATGTCATCGATCACAAGGTCAAACAGGAAAAAATGGTATGATCAAAGGGAATTTTCACACCCATACCTGCTTTTGCGACGGGGCGGATACGCCGGAAACAATGGCGGAGCGCGCCCTTATGGAGGGCTTTACCGTTTTCGGCTTCTCCGGGCACTCCTATGTCCCCTTTGATAACTGCTGCATGAGTCCCTCCCGGACCGAGGCATACATCCTGGAGGTGAGGCGGCTGAAGGACGTCTATGACGGAAGGCTGCAGATTCTTCTCGGAACGGAGCAGGACTATTTCAGTATAATCGACCGCACGCCGTATGACTATGTCATCGGATCGGTGCATTATCTGCCGGTCGGGGAGGGCTACGCGGCGGTTGATGATACCGCGGAAAAAGCGATTCGGGCGACACGGGAGTTCTTCGGCGGCGATCCCTATCGCTTCGTGCGGGCATACTATGAGCTTGTGGCGCGTCTGTTTGAGCGGGTTGACGCCGACATCATCGGCCACATCGATCTTGTCACCAAATTTCAGGAGCGGGAGCCGTATTTCGACACCGGATGCGACGCATATCGCCGCTGCTGGCAGGAGGCGGTGGAAGCGCTTCTTCCTTATCGCAAGCCCTTTGAAATCAATACCGGCGCAATGTCCCGGGGAATGCGGCGCACGCCCTATCCCTCGCCGGAAATCCTTCGCTTCATCCGGGAGCGCGGCGGCTCGATCGTAATCAATTCCGACGCCCACAGCGCAGACGGAATCGGTGTCGGGCGGGAGGAGGCGGTCGCGCTTGCGCGTGCCTGCGGCTTCTGCTCGCAGCTTATTCCCGACGGGCAGGGAGGCCTGACGGAAGCGCCGCTGATAATTTGACACAATTTTCGTTTTTCTCTTGACATTCACCGCCGTGTGTGCTATAATAGTGCATGTTCGGTGAATATGCCCCTGTAGCTCAGCTGGTAGAGCACTTGACTTTTAATCAAGTTGTCCGGGATTCGACTTCCCGCAGGAGCACCAAAAAGCCCCGTGACTTTAGCCTCGGGTGCTAAAGGACAGTTTTACAAGAATACGGTATATTTCGTAAGAGATATGCCGTATTCTTGTTTTTGTACCTTGTTTTAAGCGCTTTTAGCACTTTGGATTTCCTGCATCATTTCAAAGAGTTCCTTTTCGTCGGGGAGGTTGATCAGACCTACCGCCGTAAAATAAACGTCAAGACGCACCTGCTTTCTTCCGTTGATCTTTTCGCTCTTGTGTACCTCAATGCGCTGAATGAGCCTATTTACAATAGTGGGAGTCAGCTCTGTGATTTCGGTACATTGACGGATTATTTCAAGAAAAGCGCGGAGATCCACCTTGTCTTGTTCCATCGTCTTTAAGGCTTGTTCGGCTTTAGCGGTCGTTTCGATCAACTGATTTTGCTCCGCCTCATAGCTGCTCATCATCTTTGCAAAGCGAGCATCGGGAATCTTGCCAAGGACATTGTCCTCATAAATACGTTCAATCAGTTTATCAAGCTCTTTGATTCTTCGCTTGTCTCTCTCAATAGCAGACTTCATATTACGGGAATTTATCTCTTTCGTAATATTATGCTTCTTGGCATACATATAGAGGAACACCGCTTCGTACTGCTGAACGAACAGCGCCACTCTTTTCACGAGTTCAAGAATTGTTTCCCGAAGCACTACCTCACGGATATAATGGATAGAGCAAGTTCCGAGATTTTCCTTGTAAGCGGAGCATCTGTGGAATTCTTGATTGGGCTTTATGCTTTTAGCCGCGCAGAAGTAGAGTTTGGATTTACAATCGGCACAGTACAATAAACCTGAAAACAGGCTCTCTCTACTCGTAGCCGTATTTCTTCTGCGATGTTCTCTCAACTCTTGAACGCGGTTAAAGGTATCCTCGTCTATAATGGCTTCTTGTGTATTGGGAATGATCTGCCATTCGTCCTCGGGATTATAAACTGTCTTGTGTACTTTGTAACTGACGAGCGAGGTTTTGAAATTGACGGTACATCCCGTATATTGGCGATTATCCAATATATGCTCTATCGAACTCGTTTTCCAAGCGTAATCTCCACGCTCCGAAACTGTGTTAGATGTTTTTCTTCCTACGGAAAGCTGATACGATGTGGGATTCATAAATCCTTCAGTCTCCAAACGACGGGCGATTTTAGTAGGTCCGAGCCCTTCAATGCAAAGCTCAAAGATGCGTCTTACAGTCTTTGCCGCAGGCTCATCCACGATCCATTGTTTAGGATTATCCTCGGATTTCTTATACCCGAAAGGAACGGCAGAAGCTACGCGCTCTCCCTTGTCTGCCTTGGACTTCCACACAGCACGGATCTTCTTGCTTGTCTGCGCGGCATACCACTCGTTGAAGATGTTGTTGAACGGCATCATCTCCGTGCCGGTGTTCTTCAAGGTATCAACATTCTCTTGAATTGCTATGAAGCGGACACCGAGTGTCGGGTATTTGATCTCCAAGTATTCGCCAACATCGAGGTAGTTGCGCCCGAAGCGGCTGAGGTCTTTGACGATGACCACACCGATCTCTCCGTTCTCGATCATTCGCTGCATTCGTTGGAAGTCCGGACGATCAAAGGTCGTTCCCGATATGCCGTCGTCTACAAAGAACATTGTGTTGTGGAATCCGTTTGTCCTTGCATATTGGGAGAGGATTTCTTTTTGGTTGGATATACTGTTGCTTTCGCCCTCGCGCCCGTCGTCCTGCGACAGACGGCAGTAAAGGGCGGTTATTTTATTCTCGGCTTGTTTTATCATAATTCACCTTTTCCTTTCTGTAAGCCGAGCATTGCTGTAAGGTAGCCTTATTATACAATGCTCGGCGTATCCTTGCAATTCTGTCACAGCACGTCATCGATTAACTTTTGAGATAGGATCAAGTCCCGAAATTGCGAGAGGAGTGTGCTGTTTCCATCCTCGGCAAAGTGGGTATTGACCACATAATCAACCGTTCCTATCCGCTTTGTAAAATTGAGTGCCGTAGGATAATTGATCACGGGCGTATTTTGTACGGCTCCCCTTGGGCGAGACGGATACGGAAGATGGTCTTCCAAGAAGATAGGCTCATCAATATTGATCGGCTCACGGATGATAACACCGCGAATATCGGGCATTTCTATTTTCTTTATCATAGGCACTCTCCTTTCATCTGTCCTCACGCTCGCTACGCTTCTTGATTTGGCGCGCTCGCTCTTGTTCCAATAATCGAATGATAACCGCTTCAATTTGTGTAACGGATACGTTGCGTCTGAAATACTTATCGAGCTTTTCTCTTCAAGATGATATATGGCGATAGGCGATCACTTCCTTTCTTGTGTAACGATTGTAAGAGTGCAATATTGGCTGTTTTTCACCGCAAGGTGAAAATGGCGGTGTTAAGCCGCCAAAGCAAATTTGCCGTTTCGGTGCGAAGTACCGAAACAGAACCTCGTAGAGCGCACGACTGCGCAGGCAGCACACCGCCGACTTTGTCGGTGGTGAGTAAGTGCGCCCTTCGGGAAAGAAAGTAAGCGCCCCGGTCTCCCGAGACGCTTTTGTTCGTTATTCCGCTTTCCGCGCGATAGAACATAACCGTTCCTCCAAATCGTTCAAATCCTCGACGTTCTTTACCCAAGGAAAGACTTTTTCGAGGATCGCGCCCTCTTGAATGAGCCGCCGCGTTCGTGCCTTCTGCTCCTTGGAACGGCTTCGCATCTGCGCTTGCTCCAATCGGTGTTGCTCTTGAACGAGCTTTTTCTGTTCGTCTAACATTTTTACGTTTCCTCCATGATATAAAATTCTTTGTTTTTGATAGCATACTTAAAGGTATTTTTTAGTTTTGTGATAGCAAAAGCGGAAGATTTGCTATCATTCAAAACCATCAAGAAATGCGAACATTGCCTCCACGTTCTCATCTTCTTCCGCTTTCGCTTCTTGACTTGCAGGGACAGAGGGTGAAGCATTCCGCACCGCATCAAGCACCCTCGCAATAAATGCATCTTCTTTTTCTCTCGTCTCAAAATACGGATCGTCTCTGAGCTTTGACCGTCGTTCAAAAAACTCGTTGACCGCCCGGGAGACAAGCTTGGTGTAAGACCCGAACTCAGCTTTATCCCGATTTTGAAGATGGTCATAGGCTCGTCGCTCGTCCTCATCAGCAAGATCGAAGCGCAGGCATAGCGCCTTTACGTTCTCCTTTGCCATTAGAGCTTACCACCGTTTCGCTGAAGTCTTTGTTTCGCCATAAACTCATAGCCCTTTGCCGTGGCGCAGATATCGTCCTTGATGATAACGCGCTTGGGATCGTACTGCCCGAAGTTCTTTATCATACAGCTCCCGCCGCCTACAACGTAGAGTTTCATAAGATCGGAATTGTATTCGTGCTCACGGAGCTTACGGAATATACCGGCAACATACTCGGTAGCCGCCGCTTTGATGACATCCAAATACTTTTGGGCAATATCCGCCGTTCCGTACCGAAGTACACTCTCGATTATGGCATCGTCGGGGATAGAGCCGAACTTTCGCATAAGCTGCTCTCGGATATTAAGCATACATTGGTTGGTGCCGAACTTCTCGGTGAACATATTGCCGCTCTGCGGTCTGCAATCGGTAATGAACATGACGTTCATCGTGCCGTTGCCGATGTCGCAGATCATATTCACGCCGCGAAACGTGCCGAGCTGACCTGCCACTGCCGCGAAACCTTGAGGAAAGATATCCGCGCCGACGAAATCCACGTGGAAGGTTCTTTTCTTGAAAACGAAGTCCACGTGGGGCTCTCGGAGAAGATAAGCCTTGAACTCGTCCTTCTGTTCGCTTACCCAAGTCAAGGGAAGTCCTGCCGCAAGATAGACCGACGCGCTCTCCAAGTTCCTTGCATACAGCTCGCGCCCCACGGCGGCAAGGGTGAGGATATAATAGTCATCGTCGTTCTGCTTTTCGGGAATGAACTCCTTGTGTCCTTCTCCGATGATATAATACCACCCGTTATAGACAAGCATATTGCTTGTAAAGGTCGGCTCTGTGTCATAGGCTTTCACGCTTGTGCGGAAACAAGAGGATGCCGTTTTGATGTTCCCATAGCCGTGGTCGATACCGATCACGATTGGTGTCCCGGATTGATTTTTGTTTACGTTCATAATGATTTCTCCTTTGAATTAGATTTTTGATTTTCAGTGGGCGAAATTCGCCCGATGATTTGTTACGGATAACCAAGTGGTCAAAAAGCACACTTAGCTATCCGTAACGCCTTGGCGGTAGGCTTTCTGCCTGCAAGCGTTTGAGCAGTATATTCCATCCGATCTTTTGGGCGTAAATACCTTGCCGCACACTTTGCAGACACGGTCTTGACGAGCTTCAAGGCGTTTTTGCGATAATTCCTTTTGATATCCGCGATTGCCGCACAGACCGTAAAGGCAATACTTCTTGGTTTCGATGTTCGTATAAAACTCTCTGCCACACCCCTTGCAGATGATCTTTCTGACCGGGTGATACGGGCGTTTACCCGACATCTTTTCCTCATAGCGTTCTTTCAGATACTCTTGATTTCTGTATTCCCATTCACTGTTCCACATCAGATCTCCTCCTTTCATGATAAGATTTTTAACAAGACTTTGAAATTGTGGGGGCAGTATTCATATTTGCTATATTGATTTCTTTCCGCATATATGGTATAATAGAATGAAAACCCCTGCGAAAGGAGGCTGACGATGAAGGACATTCGATATATGATCCATACGCTCTCTGCCAAAGCTGTAATAAGCTTTTCAAGAGAAAACGAAGACGGATCATATTCTTTTCACCTGTCTCAAAATGAGACGGATAAATGTAAGCTGAACAGGAACTACTTGCTTCAAGACGATATGCCTATCTGCTTTCAAGCAATGTGCGTACTGAAAGGTAACGGATATAAATACGAAAAGCCTTTCCGTGATAATGAGGCACTTTTGGATATTCTCGTTTACATAGATTTCAGAGGCATTTTTGACAGATATAGCCAACAAAAGAAATATACCGACCGACAGAAAAAGGCGGAATCGATGTTCCGCCCCGAAGGAATATATTTGGATTTTGGAAAGGGTGCTCACCGCTATCTTGCCTTTGAACGCTCGGGCAGTATGAGCCGCGCCGCAAAGCTTTCCTTTATCCGCGAGGATTTCTACGAGCCGCTTAGCCACAGAATGATGCTCGATATGCACATCGGCAAGTGTCAGCTCTCCAAGCTTTATGCCTATAACGGTCTGATGTTCACAAGCGGTCATCGGTATGAGGATATGAGCATTTGGGATAGTAACCGTATTGTTGTCGTAGATAATCCAAAGTCGCTTGTTTATGAAGCAAATATCGTAACTGTTAAAGACGACGGAAGCGATAGCAGTATGCGCAAGTATTCCCGCGTGGAGGACGTTGTGGATATTGAGGTCTTAGAGTTCGACGGCGAGGGTCTTATCTCCCCAACACTTGCGGATAAGATCGATACCGACTTCTGCGATCAGCATATTCATTCCTCCTTTCAAATCCGTATGCCGTATATTAAAGGCGTGGTTCACGAGGTGGATTTTAAGTCTATGCTTTCCGAGCTTGGCGTTCCATATATCATCGACCTTTGGGGCAACAAGCACAAAGTACGCGACGTTGACCTCATTCTCACCAAGAGTATGTTTAAGGGATACGGATGGATGACCGAGAACGGAATGAGCTTTGAGGAATACCTTTCCCGTTGCCGCAAATACCGCCACGCGCTCTATATCTCGGGTGTCAATCAGACCGACAAGCAGGAATATACCGAGCTGAACTATCAGTTCTTGAATACCGTTTCAATGAAAGCTGAGGAGTTCCGTCCTCTTGACTTGCCCGATGGGTGGAATGTCTCTCCCGAAACGGATAGCCGTCATTGGATCACAAAAGCTACCGAAACACAGTATTACGATTACGTGGCTAATAACCATTACAGAGTTGAATACTTCATCGACGCGCTCGACAGCTTTGAAAGCTCGGACAAGCAAAAACAGCTTGCGCGTATAGTGCAAAAGAACCACCTTTTCGTAAACGAGCCGATCTACACCGCAGAGCTCGACAGCAAGGCAAAGAAGGTGCTTGAAAAGTATGCGCTTGGGCGTCTTGTAATCTCGGGAGATAACCGCTATCTCTCGGGTGACTTGATGCGATTTATTCAATCTCTTGTCAAGACTGTATCCGAGGTTGACGATAAGTATATGGGCGTGGTTGCCCGCATAGGACAAGAGTGCTCCTCGCAAGCGGTGGCATACGCGCCGGGAGCCGCCTACCCCGAGGGAGATAGATATACCTTGCTCCGTAATCCACATATTGCGCGTAATGAAGAAGCCGTTGTCTCACCGATTGAGCAAATCGGTTATCTCCGCAACAAGTATTTATCTCATTTGAATTACGTTGTTATGGTGGATTCGCGCACTCTCATTCCCGAACGCTTGGGCGGCGCGGATTTTGACGGAGATATGGTCAAGACGATTGCCGATCCCTTGCTGAATGAGTGTGTTACCCGAAATTACAAGGAGGACGATTTCGATCCGTTCAGCCATCAAAGCAATATCCCTCTTTTGAAGATCCCCTCCGCAGAACCAATCATCCGTGATGCAAATGATTGGCAAGCGCGTTTTGAGGCGGTCAAAAGTACCTTTTCCTCTCGCATTGGACAGATATGCAATGCCGCCTTTGACAGAAGCATCATTGCCTACGACGAAAACTCCACCGCCGCCGAGCGCAACCGTTGCCGCGAGGAAACCGAAACACTTGCTATTCTCGTCGGTCTTGAGATAGACTCCGCAAAGAGTGGTATCAAGCCCGATCTGACCGAATATCTTTCAAAAAAAACGGTTGGTCGCAGTATCTTTCTCAAATACAAGAACCTTATGAACGATGGCGACGAGCACGAATGGTACGAAAAGACATTGAAGCAAAAGCTTGATGCCTACCACGATAGCGTAAATTGGAACGAGGTCAGCTCCAATGTGGAGCGTCTGCCGTACCTTGCCCGTCTGCTTGAACAGAACACGCCGAAGATCAAGCCTAAGCCTGCGGCGGATAAAGAGCTTTTCACCTTTGCCGAGAAGGACGGATGGAAGGATGCTATTCCCGCAGAGGATATGGACTATATGCGCGCTCTGATTGCCGACTACGAAGAAATCCTCAAACGAGCACGACATCTCAACATAGAACGAAAGACGATGACACACCGCAACGATATTGAGCGCATTTTGTACGCCCGTGGGCAGGAAAACACCTTTACCACAGACGAGCTTTACAATCTGTTTGCCCATTACGATATGGATACGATTGCAAAGTTCCGCGAGGACTTGACAATATCCGAGTGGCATTTGATGACCGAGGAAGAACGGGAGATATTCTTGTTCGCCCATCTGCCCCTTGATACTCCGAGAGAGTATTTCGACCTGTTTGCCGACTTTCGTCACGGCGGTTATCGGGTACTTGGAGACATTATCTGTGACCTTGACGATGCATATCAGTATGAGGAAACAAGAAAACATATCTTTGAGCGCAAGGGCGATAATTTTTATCGCAAAATTATGATCAATTCGGAGAAACTTTCGGGTATGGACTATGACTTCAAAACACATATTGCGCGAGGCTGCCGAACCGCCATCAATCACGAATTTGATCCTGATAAGGCGCTAATGTGTGCGATTGCCCTCGGTCAGCGCAAGTTTGCCTTTGAGGTTCTGCCCGATATGATCGAAAAATATTCCAAAGAGGAACCGCTATGCTGAACGAATGGACAGAGTTTTTGCAATATACAAGTCCCGTAACGTACACGGCAACGGGAAAACGCGACAATTCCTATCTCGGGCGGTTTACCTATACCACCTTGACCGACTTTGAGGGGATGGCGCGGATATTGACCATCCTTGCCCGTGGGTATCTCTTTCACGATGAGAACGGCAATATACTTGAAGACAAACCAAAAGAAAGGATAAATATCGCCCGTCGCGCGCTCCTTGCGTGGTGCAGTATTCCCGACAGCAAAAAGCCATCCCTAAAGAGGAGTGGCAATACCGAACGGACTTCCGGGAGTATAGCAACGAGTTTCCCGCGCTTGTGGATGACAACGGCGTCGGTTGGTTCTACCGTCACGTTCACGGAGTGATTGACTTTGTGCGTGACAATCCTGCGCTCGTAAGCAAGACCGCACAGAACAACTGCGAAGCACTTTCAAACGGCTTTGACAAGGAATGGCGCAACAAGGTCAAGCAGTTCCAAACGCCGATCTTCTCGCGTTCCACCAAGGGTGCGTGGGTGCTCCGTTTTGACGATATTCTCGCAGATGCTTTAGAACTTGGTGCATTGAGAAAGGACGAAATTGATCTTTCGCCCGAGGATATGCAAGTTGTTGCCGCACTCACTCCCAAGGATATTCCCACAGAGGTTATTCACACCCTCATAGCCTACTACCGCGCCAACAAGCCCGAGGACTCCGATTGGGTAGTCCTGCCCGTGGCGAGCTTCGATGCCTATTTCGGTAGCACGAATTTCAGCCATAAGTGGCTCGTGAAGATTCCCGATACCATTCTGACACGCGAAAAGCAAAGCTTTGGGGTGTGTAGATATAGGGTTAATATTTGATTTCAGCAATACTATAGAAAGAAGGAATAAAATGACTTTATTGAGTAAAATTCAAAAAGCAAAAAAACTTGCTGAGGCATTATCCAATTGCACCGTAGAAAAGTACAAGGAATATGTAAAACGCCATAGTCTTCAGGAAGATTTAAATAAAATCGTCAATGATGATTTAATGAGAAATAACCCGGAAGAACTATTTGAAGAGTACAAAGCGTATTTCACAACCAAGTATTTGCCAACTAAAATTATAGATACTGATATAGTTTTTTATCGTGGACGTATAGGAAACGAGATTATCTATGGAGCAGAAGATGATCATAATAGAACTTTTGTGTTACCATATTCTCAAAACGAGATTGAAGCTCCTCCACCGTTATATACAGAAGGTGGAAGATTTAATCGACAAGGAATATCTTATCGGTATGCTAAAATGTAAGCACAGAAAGGAGATGACTTTATGGAAAACAAGAATTTAATTGACAAAGCCATCGGATTCATACAAAAGAATCCCAAAGACAATCTGTCGCTACAAAGTATTGCAGACAACGCAGGATTCTCACTCACCTATCCCCAATGAGTTTATCTCCTATATACCCACTCTTGATCGCTTGGGTGTAATTGGGTATACAGAGGATAAATTATGCGTTAATATTCCCGTATTAAAGAAAGCGGAATATGATGAAGTGTGTGCAGTGATTAGAAACGCGACCGAAGAAATAAAGGCGGCTATCGGAGAAGAATTTACCACCTTTATTTTATCTATGAAAACGCCTATTCCCAAACACCTCACATCCGTTCCCGAACTTTTCAGATACCACGAAGCGACCAAGTATTTTGTTATGTCTATCGTCAGAGAAGCATACGGAAAAGGATTGCACTTGAAGGATGTTGATTACTGCTGTCCGCCCGTAGTGTTGGTGTACGAAGAATAAATTATAACGAAAATTGCCGAGAGTAACCATTAGGTCGCTCTCGGCAATTGTTGTTTGATAATCTTAATGGGTTTTATTCAGTTATTATCGACGTAACCGCTATCTGCATCCCGAGCTTGAAAGCATATTCGAAGATGGCTTCTTCAGCGTAGCTCACGTACTCACTCCAACAATCATCGAACTTTTCAAAGATTTCTTTCTGCTCGTCGGTCATTGTTTTAAGTAGATCATCGTGATGACGAGCCATATACTCCATAAGCTCCTTCATTTCGGGAGAGTTGTTTCGGCTATCGGTTTGAGGACAGACATTTCCGTGCCAAAGTTCTTTTAATATACTCATACGTATACTACCTCTCGTAAGACGATTTCTTCCGCGCTTGCCTTGATGTTGTTCATCTCGGAAACCCAACGAAGCATATCACGAGCTTTCAAACCCTCGTCAATACCTCTTTCGTCAGCGAGACGGGGTATGATAGTTTCAAGCATTTCGTTTGCTTTAATGTCGATTTCGCACAGTCGCTGATTAAGTGTGCCTTCCATAAGAAGCGTGGTATGATAGCCTTTGCGATGCTTTTTGAGATATTCGAGGTGCAATCTTCCGTACTTGCCGATCTCCTTTTGTTTGGGAAGCTCAAGCAAGGGATAATATTGCTCTCCTCTGAGTTCGTAGGTAATTCCGTTTTGTTCAATGTACTTTTTCATATATTGCACCATCCTTTCATTTGGTGCTTTTAGTGTACTATAAAAACGGAAAATCTGCAAATGTGCAAAAAAGAAAAATACGAGAAACACCGAAATGTTCTCGTATCTTTCTTCGCCTTCGCAATGCTCGTTATTCCTAATTTTCAGAAACTGTCCTTAGGAACCCGAAGCATTCTGTCACGGGGCTTTTTCCGTCCGGCATCGCAATACATCGGAATGGGGAGAACCGCCGATCGGCAGCTTCCCTCAACAGGGATACAGGCAAACGCCTCTCTTGCGGCGGTGCAGGCTGCCGTTTACTGTCATGCGCGGCCTTGGCGGGGAGGAATCATCCTTTGTCAGAGAAATGTACCTTGTAGTTATCAATGGCCGATGAGATGATGGAGACTGCTTCGGTATGTCCCTTGACGTCGCCGTCTACCGCCGTGGTCTTGTTCTCAAGGCGCTTGTATACTTCAAAAAAATGACACATTTCATCGAAAATATGCTTCGGCAGAGTCTTGATGTCTTTATAAAGATTATAGGTGGGATCGCTGAAGGGAATGGCGATGATCTTCTCATCGCTCCGTCCGTCGTCGATCATCGAAATCACGCCGATGGGATATGCACGAACCAGCGTGAGGGGATCCAGACTTTCGGAGCAGAGGAGCAGAACGTCAAGCGGGTCGTTGTCATCGCCGTAGGTGCGGGGGATGAAGCCGTAGTTCGCCGGATAATGGGTGGAGGTATAGAGAATACGGTCGAGGATGATCATCCCGGTGGACTTGTCAAGCTCGTATTTTTTCTTGCTGCCCTTGGAAATTTCGATGACGCAGATGAAGTCATCGGGAGCGATGCGTTTGGGGGCAATGTCATGCCAGATATTCATCATCAGATTTTCCTTTCCGGTCAGACTTGATTTTATGTGGCAGCTTTCTTCTTTTCTGCCTTATGCTGCCGTCGGAGCTCCTCCTCCTCGAGCCTGATCTGTTCCATGATCTTTTTTGCTTTGTTTCTTCGGAGCAGAAGCGGGATAACGATGGCGGCTGCCAGGATCAGCAAAGCGCCGACAAGGAGACAAACATCAATGATGATGGGATAGGGAGAACCGAAGAGGATACTGTAAACGGTGGTGTCAAGCGTCGACACGGTTGCCAGCGCCTTCTCCCCGTCGTATCCCTCGGCATCAGACAGGGAAGAAAGAGAATCGCCCGTGCGGAAGGTCATGCTTTCGGTTTTGAAAGAGCCGTCGGAAAGAAGCGCGGGCTGATCCGACTCGACCGACAGATTGGCGCCCTGCAGCAGCAGGGAATAGGAGGCGTGAAGGGAGCGGGTGGCGCGGACGGTAACGCCGCCGGCGGTCTGAAGCTCTCTTGCCGTGATCGCATGGCCGCTTCCGCCTGAGATCGTCAGATTGCCGCCTGCCAGCGCGATCTTGGAATAATCGGCGCGGATGCCGTCTGTTCCGCCGGTGATGACATAGGTTCCGCTGTTGATCCTGAGCTGATGACTGTTCTGGATCGAATTGCAGAGAATGCCGGTTTCCCCACCCTCCAGCGTCAGCGTGCCGGAGCCGCGGATCACGACATTGCCGCCGATATAGAGGGCGGCCTTGGATGCCTTGATATAATTCTTGCCCTTGAGAATCACCGTCGCGCCGTCCGGTATCTTCAGACCAAACTCATCCGAGGTATCGATTCTGAGGTTGGAGAGGGTGAGTGTGTCGGAGGGATTATGCCACTCATAGCCGTCGCCGTGAATGTTTTGCTTGGGATTGAGGATGCTGACGCCCCTTGTCAGCGTTTTTGCGCCGGAGGCGCCGAGGCAGAGCAGGGCGGCGGTCATGCAGACGAGAGCAACGGAAAGCAGCAGACGTAGGATCCGATGAGCCATATTGATTACCATACCTTTTCGTTCTTTTTTTCCCGAAGAGAAGCCTGACGGGAAATCTAACAGTATGATATCACAAAAGTATTAAGAAATCAAGAACATTCGCCGGGAATCCCCCATATGTTGCTGAAATCGGAAATTCAGGAGAGGATCAATTCCCGCCCTCTCCTCCGGGAGGGGGACCCGGGGGATCGCGCCTCCCGTCGCTCAAGGGAGGCACGGCGTTCCGGGTTTACGATCGTCTGTTTTCCGGAAGGGGCGGGAATTCGTCTCTATTGCACAAAATTACGTCATAATTTGTTTACGCTTGTGTAAAAAGGATAGTTGACAATTTTGTGAATACGTTGTAAAATATTAGATGTTAATGGAGCTGAATGTCGATATATTTCAAAAAATACGGTTTTGAAGTTTCTACCCGATCCCGTAACAGATCGGACTATCGGTCAAATGCGGATTATCGCTTTTGCCGCGCAACAAACAGCTTCTTTTTTGTTTTCGCAGCTTCCGCTTGCGTGCATCCGCCCGGCGAAGCAAAGGAGTGTATGTATGAGGCTTCTTCAAGAACGGATCCGGAAGGACGGACGGGTGCTGCCCGGCGATGTTCTCAAGGTCGACAGCTTTCTCAACCATCAGCTTGACGTGCCGTTTCTCTGCGAACTCGGGAAGGAATTCCACCGTCTCTTTTCCGACTGCGGTATAACGAAGCTCCTCACCGTGGAGGCGTCGGGGATCGGACTTGCCTGTCTGACCGCGCAGTACTTCGGCGTTCCGGTTGTTTTCGCCAAGAAGAGTAAGAGCAAGAATCTCTCCGATTCCGTCTTCAGCAGCAGCGTCGAGTCATATACTCACGGGAATACCAACACCGTTATTGTTTCAAAGCAGTATCTTTCCCCTGATGATACCGTCCTGATCATCGATGATTTCCTTGCGACAGGCAGCGCTCTGAAGGGACTGCTTGATATATGCCGTCAGGCGGGGGCAGCGGTCGCCGGCTGCGGGATTGCCGTCGAAAAGGTCTATCAGGGCGGAGGAGAGGAGCTGCGCGCCGAGTGCCGCGTCGAATCGCTTGCCCGAATCCTTTCCATGAGCGTGGAGAACGGGATCGAATTCTTCGGAGATTGAATTATCGAAAGCGATGCTTTCTTTAATTAATATCATTTTTAACGGAGGAACAACAATGTTCAGAAAAATTGTTTCCGTCGCAATTGCTGTCATGATGCTGGCCGGTCTGTGCCTGTCCTTTGCATCCTGCAGCGAGAACACCGGCGAGTTCAAGATCGGCGTGATCCTGCTTCACGACGAAGACTCCACCTATGACCTCAACTTTATCAATTCGGTAAAAGCTGCCGTCAAGGAGCTTGGACTGGATGATAAGCAGCTGATCCTCAAGAGAAACATCTCGGAGTCCAACGAGTGCTATGAGGCCGCGGTTGACCTGGTCAACGACGGCTGCACCCTCATCTTCGCGGACAGCTTCGGCCACGAGGATTTCATCATCAAGGCTGCCAAGGAGTTCCCGGAGGTTCAGTTCTGCCATGCGACCGGAACCAAGGCGCATAC
The DNA here is from genome assembly GCA_944384585.1 of uncultured Clostridia bacterium. Lineage (GTDB taxonomy): Bacteria > Bacillota > Clostridia > Oscillospirales > CAG-272 > Colimorpha_A. The sequence goes on from CALWTY010000012.1 coordinate 41,234, forward strand.
CGAAAAGCTCTCCAACTTCCATAATGCCTTTGCCAGCATCTACGAGGGCAGATATCTTGCCGGTGTTGCCGCAGGTCTGAAGCTCAACGAGATGATCGATAAGGGCGAAATCAAGGCTGATGAGGCCAAGATGGGCTACGTCGGCGCGTTCACCTACGCGGAAGTGATCTCCGGCTATACCGCCTTCTATCTCGGCGCAAAATCCGTCTGCCCCACCGTTACGATGGACGTTCAGTTCACCGGCAGCTGGTATGACGAGACGCTGGAGAAGAATGCCGCGATCGCTCTGATCAACGGCGGCTGCAAGCTCATCAGCGGTCATGCCGACTCGATGGGCGCTCCCACCGCCTGCGAGGAGAGAGGCGTTCCGAACATCGCTTACAACGGCAGCACCCTTGAGAGCTGCCCCAAGACCTTTATCGTTTCTTCCAGAATCGACTGGACGCCCTATTTCAAGTACATCTGCCAGCAGGTGATGGACGGTAAGACGATCGACACCGACTGGACCGGAACCCTGAAGACCGGCTCCGTCGCTCTGACCGAGTTCAACGAAACGGTTGCCGCGGAAGGCACCGCTGCCAAGATCGAGGAAGTCAAGAAGCAGCTGATGGACGGCACGATTCATGTCTTCGATACCAAGACCTTCACGGTCGAGGGCAAGGAGCTGACCTCCTACATGGCGGACGTCGATACCGATGCGGATTTCACGAAGGATACCGAGGCCATCAAGGACGGCTATTTCCATGAGTCCGAGTATCGTTCCGCTCCTTACTTCGACGTTCAGATCGACGGCATCAAGCTGCTGAACACCGATTTCGGCTGATATAACCTACCGCTATTCGTCTTAATTTAAGCCCCTTTTACTTATTAAAAGGGGCTTAAATGGGTATATGCTCAACTGATATCGGAAGATCTCTCACGCGGAGGAAAACATTGAATAAAACGATTGCACTGGAACTGAAAAACGTTTCCAAATATTTCGGAAGCGTCGCTGCAAACCAGCATGTTGATTTAACACTATACAAGGGTGAGATCCTCGCTGTGCTCGGAGAAAACGGGTGCGGAAAAACCACGCTCATGAATATGATCGCGGGGATCTATTTCCCCGACGAAGGGAAAATCTATGTTGACGGCGAGGAGGTCGTGATCCGCTCCCCCAAGGATGCTTTCCGTCACGGGATCGGTATGATCCATCAGCATTTCAAGCTTGTCGACGTTTTTTCCGCGAGCGAGAATATCGTCCTCGGCGTCAAGGACGGCAAGCGCTTCGCTCTTCGCAATGTCAACAAAACCGTGAAGGAGCTTTGCGGCAAATACGGCTTTGAGATTGATCCCGCCAAAAGAATTCATGAGATGTCGGTCTCGGAAAAGCAGACCGTCGAGATCCTGAAGGTGCTTTACCGCGGGGCCGATATCCTGATTCTGGATGAGCCGACCGCGGTCCTCACGCCACAGGAGACAAGCCGTCTCTTTGATATTCTCCGCCGCATGAAGGAAGACGGCAAGGCGATCATCATCATCACCCATAAGCTCCATGAGGTCATGGCGATCTCCGACCGTGTCGCCGTTCTCCGCAAGGGGGAGCATATCGCAACCGTCAATACGCAGGAAACCAACGAAACCGCTCTCACCGAGATGATGGTCGGCAAAAAGGTCTCTCTGAATATCGCAAGAAGCGAGCCGGTCAATCCCGAAAAACGCCTTGAGGTAACGGGACTGACAACCGTCAACGCCGACGGCATCCGCGTGCTGGACAATGTTTCCTTTTCGGTCAGCAGCGGTGAAATCCTCGGTATCGCCGGGATCGCGGGGAGCGGGCAGCGGGAGCTGCTTGAGGCGATTGCCGGCCTTCAGCATATTGACGCCGGCTCGATCATCTACTGCGATCCCAAGACCGGTCATGACGTCAACCTGAGGGATAAGACTCCGCTTCAGATCCGCGATCTCGGCGTCCGGCTTTCCTTTGTCCCGGAGGATCGTCTCGGGATGGGGCTGGTCGCCAATATGAATATCACCGACAATATGATGCTGAGAAGCTATCGCCGGGGGAAATCGGTTTTCCTGGATCGGGAAAAGCCAAAGGCGCTGGCGGAAAACATCATTAAGAGTCTTGACGTCGTGACGCCGGGCGTGACGACACCGGTCAGAAGGCTTTCGGGGGGCAATGTGCAGAAGGTTTTGGTGGGAAGGGAAATTTCCTCCGCACCATCCCTGCTGATGGTCGCATATCCCGTCCGCGGACTCGATATCAACTCCTCCTACACCATCTACAATCTTCTGAACAAGCAGAAGGAGAGCGGTGTGGCTGTGGTTTATGTCGGAGAGGATCTTGACGTTCTGACCGAGCTGTGCGACAGGATTATGGTCATCTGCTCCGGTCGGGTGACGGGAATCCTCGACGGACGCACCGCTGTCAAGGAAGAGATCGGTCTGCTGATGACGAAGCACGACGCCGGAACACGGGAACAGGAGGGGTAATCGATGACGGTTGATAATAAACATATGCAGCATGAGCCTCTCTTTCGCGTGGTGAAGCGGGACGGGCTTCCGCTGAAGAAAACGATTCTGATCCGCGCGGCTGCGATTTTGCTTGCGTTCCTGTTCTGCGGTCTGATAGCGCTGATCCTCATCAAGGCCAATCCCATTTCCTTCTATGAAGCGATCTTCAACGGCTCCTTCGGGACGCAGCGCAAGGTGTGGAAGCTGCTCAAGGATATTGCCGTTCTCCTTTGCATTTCCCTTGCGATCACCCCTGCGTTCCGCATGAAATTCTGGAATATCGGCGCGGAGGGGCAGGTGCTGGTCGCCGCTCTTGCCTGCGCGGGGTGTATGTATTATATGGGCGGGCACGTCCCGGACGCTCTGATTATCGCTGCGATGCTGATCGCCTCGATCCTTGCGGGCATGATCTGGGCGGGGCTTCCCGCGATCTTCAAGGCTCGCTGGAATACCAACGAGACGCTCTTCACCCTGATGATGAACTATATTGCCACCTTCCTTGTCGCCTACTTCCTGATCAAGTGGACGCCGAGCGGATCAAGCTCACTCGGAGAACTGAAATTCGGGCATCTGCCGCGGCTGTACAATGAGTATCTGCTGATCATCCTCGTCGTCGCCGTCATCACGGTACTGCTGCACATCTATCTCAATTACAGCAAGCACGGCTATGAGATCTCGGTTGTCGGGGAGAGCGAGAAGACCGCGAAGTATATCGGAATCAACGTGAAAAAGGTCATCATCCGCACGATGCTTGTTTCCGGCGCTCTCTGCGGCATCGCAGGCTTTCTGATCGTCGGGGGTCTTGACCATTCCGTGACGGAAAATACCGTCGGGGGACTCGGCTTTACGGCGATCATGGTTTCATGGCTTGCCAAATTCAAGCCCGGCTACATGGTGCTGACCTCCTTCCTGCTGGTTTTCCTCGATCAGGGTGCGGCGCAGGTGTCGCAGAACTTCGATATCAGCTCCGCCTTTCCCAACGTCATCGTCGGCATCATCCTGTTCTTCATTATCGGCTCCGAATTCTTTATCGATTATAAAATCGTCACCCGCGCCAAAGCAAAGGAGGGAACAAAGGCATGAATCTCTGGAATGGTATCCTCGATTACATTCTCAGCGCCGTTCCCCTCGGTATGACCTTCCTTTACGGCTCAACAGGCGAAATTCTGACCGAAAAGTCCGGGCATCTCAATCTCGGTATTCCCGGTATTATGTGCGTCGGCGCGGCGGGCGGCTGCGCGGCAATCCAGGCGCTGCACCCCGCGGGAACGGTTCATCCCGCCCTGGTCGTGTTGATCGCGGTGCTGGCCGCCTTCCTGGCAGGGGGACTGATGGGGATGCTTTACAGCTTCCTGACCGTCACGCTTCACGCCAACCAGAACGTTACGGGGCTGGCGCTGACTACCTTCGGCGTCGGACTGATGAAATTCATCATGTCGAAGCTATCCTCCGTCAAATATCTCTACGCGCTTCCGTACTTCCGTTATCCCTTTGCCGAATCGGAATCCTCGCTGAAATATTGCGGCGTGCTGTTCTTCTTCGCGATTCTGCTGGCGTTGGTCTGTTCCTATGTCCTGCTGAAAACGCGGGTCGGCCTTCATCTGCGGGCAGTCGGTGAGAATCCCGCGACCGCCGACGCCGTCGGCATCAACGTCTTTCTCTACAAGTATGTGGCGACCGTGATCGGAAGCGGAATCGCAGGGCTTGGCGGTCTCTATTACATCATGGACTATGCCGGCTCCCAGGAGGCCTACCTCAGTATTGAGGCGATGGGATGGCTCTCGATCGCGCTTGTGATCTTTGCGCTCTGGAAGCCCCATATCAGCCTGATCGGCTCCGCTGTCTTCGGCGCGCTCTTTATTGCCGGCGCTTATATTCCCGGAATCAGAGAGCTTCATGTCAGCATGAGCTCCACGCCGTTGCTCAAAATGCTTCCGTATGTCTTTACGGTACTCGTGCTGATTGTGATCAGTATCCGCAACAAGCGGGAGAATCAGCCTCCGGGAGCCCTCGGCGTAAACTATTACAGAGAAGAGCGCTGATCGCATCGACGGGACAATCGTAATCTCTGCAAGCGGCATCCGGCTTTGCCCGGATGCCGCTTTTGATCTGCGCAGGCGGTTTACCGCTCCTCACTCCGACGGCAGAAGAATACCGTCGCGGGATTCCTGTGCGCGGACGCGGGGAGTACGGCATCGGAATAAAAAAAGCGAAGCCCGGGATCGGGCTTCGCGGTTATGATCCGACCGAACGCAGATCGGCCGAAACAGCGGGAAAGAGAGGCAATGCGGCGTTCAGTCTTCGGGATAGCCGTCGGGATTTGCCGCGACCGCGTTCCAGGAATCGCGGCACATATCCTCAAGGGAATGCTCGGCGCGCCAGCCCAGCACCTTCAGCGCTTTGTCGGGGGAGGCATAGCACTCGGCAATATCTCCGGGGCGGCGGGGCGCGATGACATAGGGGACGTTCACGCCGGTTGCACGGATGAAGGTGTTAACAACGTCTAGAACGCTGTAGCCCTTCCCGGTTCCGAGATTGAAGATTCCGACGCCGCTGTTCTGATCGGCGTAGGAGATGGCGGCAACGTGGCCCTTCGCAAGATCGGTGACATGGATATAGTCGCGCACGCCGGTGCCGTCGGGAGTGGGATAATCGTTTCCGAAGACATTAAGGTGATCGAGCTTGCCGGCTGCAACCTTGACGATATAGGGCATCAGATTACTCGGAATGCCGTTCGGATCCTCAAAGAGAAGCCCGGAGGAGTGGGCGCCGATGGGATTGAAATAGCGGAGAAGGACGATCGACAGGGAAGGATCGGCAAAGGCGGCGTCCTTCAAAATCTGCTCGATCATGTATTTGGTCTTTCCGTAAGGATTGGAGCAGTCGCCGGTCGGCATATCCTCGGTAATCGGCACCGTAGCGGGGTCGCCGTACACGGTGGCGGAGGAGCTGAATACGAATTTGCGGCAGCCGTATTTCGCCATCGTCTCGAGCAGCGTCAGCGTGGTGTCGAGATTGTTCCGGTAATACATAACGGGATAACGGACCGATTCTCCGACCGCTTTCAGCCCCGCGAAATGAATAACGGTATCGATGGTATGCTCGCGGAAGATCTGCTCCAGCTTGTCGGCATCCGCCACGTCAATGGGATAGAGCGCGACCTTTTTCCCGGTGATGCGCTCGATACGCCTGACAGCCTCCGGCTTGCTGTTTGCAAAATTATCGGCGATCACGACCTCATAGCCCTTTTCCATCAGCTCAACCGCCGTGTGAGAACCGATGAAGCCGGCTCCGCCGGTCAACAAAACTTTCATGACATTTCACCTCGTTCCAATGATCTCTGAAATACCAGTATATCACAAACGAGCCGATTTGTAAATACATTCATGTGAATTTTCGGCAATTTCTCATTGTTTCTGCCCCGTTTTACGGAATCGGGGACGGGGAGGAAACGGCTTGAAATTTTATTTCGAAAAGGTATTGACAAAGAGGCTGAAATCTGCTATAATAGACACCGTTGATTCGACACGCATGCTGCTATGGCTCAGTTGGTAGAGCACATCCTTGGTAAGGATGAGGTCATCAGTTCGATTCTGATTAGCAGCTCCAGAACCGATCCGACATGAAACGTCGGATCGGTTTTTTCTGTCTCCTCCGCCTGCGGGAATTTTCCTTTCCATCTGTCGAAATTTTTCCTCCGAACCGCAGGGAAACCGATTGATTTTTTCTTTCGATTATGCTACAATATAGCCATATACGGAAGCAGTTGACTCTGCGTTCCTTTGATGTAAGGATGGTGTCTGCGTTTTATGATCAATATTGCAATCGACGGTCCGGCCGGTGCCGGTAAAAGCTATCTGGCAAGACAGTTGGCCAAGCGGCTCGGATATATCTATGTCGATACCGGTGCGCTCTATCGTGCCGTCTCCCTCTATGTCATCAGAAGGGGAGTCTGCCCCACAGACGCCGCATCGGTGACCTCTCTTCTTCCCGGCCTGAAGGTCGATCTTGCCTATGCCGACGACGGAGAGCAGCACGTCTATCTCAACGGTGAGGACGTCAGCGCCGAAATCCGCCGCCCGGTGGTCTCCAAGGCCGCTCCCTCGGTGGCGGAAATTCCGACGGTTCGTGCCTATTTGCTGGGGCTGCAGCGGGAAATGGCGCTTGACTATGACGTGGTCATGGACGGTCGGGATATCGGGACGATCATCCTTCCGAAAGCACAGGTGAAGATTTTTCTCTGCGCCGACGACGAGGCCAGAGCGAAAAGACGGTACCGTGAGCTGATTGAAAAGGGGATTCCCGCCACGCTGGAATCGGTCAGAGCCGAGATGCAGATACGGGATCATAAGGATTCGACGCGGGAGATTGCGCCCGCCATCCCTGCTGCCGATGCCGTGATTCTGGATAACTCTGACCTTGATCGGGAAGCAACCGTGGAGGCGGCAATGAAGATCATTACCGAAAAACTGAAGTGAGTTTCTATTCCGGCGCAAAGAAGGCGCTGGCCGGCTTTGTCCGTTTCCTTTTCGGGATTTCCGTCGAGGGGGCGGAAAATGAACCCGCCGACGTTACCTGTCTCATCTGCGCCAATCATATCTCGGAAGCCGACCCCGTCATGCTGGGCGCCTCGCTGAAGCATAACCCCCGCTATATGGCAAAGAAGGAGCTGATGCGGATTCCGGTGCTGAAGCAGCTCATCACGGCGCTCGGCGCTTTTCCCATCGATCGGGGAGGCAGCGATGTCGGTGCGATCAAGCGCACGGTCGAGATGCTGAAAAACGGGGAATCGGTCATCATGTTTCCGCAGGGCACGCGCTGCCGCGGTGTTGATCCCGAAACAACCAAGGTCAAGCACGGCTGTGCCTTGATCGCACTCAGGGCCGACGTTCCGGTTTTGCCGATCCTGATCCGTACCCGCCGATATAAGGTTCGCCTCTTTCAGAGAACCGTCATTCGGATCGGCACGCCGATTGATCCGCAGGAACTGAAAGCTGCCGCAGGGGACCGGGACGATTACAAGGCAGGGGCGGAGCTGATCTTTTCCCGGATACTCAAGCTCAACAGACCGGAGGAATAACGGAATGTCAAGAACCATATCCGTCGCGGAAAACGCAGGCTTCTGCTTCGGCGTCAAACGCGCCGTGGAAACGGTATTTCAGCTTTCGGAGGACAGCACCTGCGGCGCGATCTATACCGTCGGAAGCCTGATCCACAATCCCCGGATTATCAACGAGCTGGAGACACGCGGGGTAAGCATCGTTTCAGAGGCGGATTTCGCGCATCTCGCCGCGGAGGCGAAGCCGGAGCATCCCTGTTCCATCGTGATCCGCACCCATGGGGTCGGCAAAAGGATCAACGGGATACTTTCGAAATACGCTGACGAAAATCCTTCCTTCCGCGTCTACGATATGACCTGTCCGTATGTCAAAAAGATTCATCGGATCGTATGGGAGCATCGGGACAGGAGGCTGGTGATCTTCGGAGATGAAAGCCATCCCGAGGTTGAGGCGATCAGAAGCTATTCCGACCGCGACGCGATCATTCTCTCCGATCCCGACGAGGTCTTGTCCCTCGATCTGCGGGAGGAAGCGGTGATCGCCGTGGCGCAGACGACGCAAAAAACGGAATCCTGGAAAAAATGTCAGGAAAATTTGAAAAAGGTATGTACAAATGCCTTGATATTTGATACAATATGCAGAGTAACCGAAGAGCGGCAGGAGGAGACACGGAAAATCGCAGAAGAATCCGATCTGATGCTCGTCATCGGGGGAAGAACCAGCTCAAACACCAACAAGCTCTATGAGACTGCCAAGAGGGTGCTTGATCAGACCTATCTGATCGAGGAACCCGGTGAGTTGGATCGATATGATTTCACATCCTTTCACAAGGTTGGAATAACAGCAGGTGCATCGACACCGGGAAGAATAATACAGGAGGTAAAGAAAAGGATGAGTGAACTGGAACAGGAAAGGA
>CALWTY010000013.1 GCA_944384585.1 uncultured Clostridia bacterium
GAGATGCCTAAGTGACTGGAGTTCAGACGTGTGCTCTTCCGATCTGGAATTCCGTGACCTTTAAGCCGAGCTTATCGGCAAGGATCAGAACCTCAAGATCGAAGGCAAAGCCGTTGACGGTGCAGCGTCGGAAGATCTGCTCCGCCGCCTCCCGGCGGATGCATTTGATCCCGCACTGGGAATCGGAATAGGAGAAGCCGGCGAGCAGCGAGATGAGGCGGATATAGGTCCGCGACATCAGCTTCCGCATCGCGGTATAGCCGGCGTAGCCGTCGGCGCTGAGATTGCGGGAGCCGATGACAAGGGAGGAGTCTCCCTCCAGCAGAGCGCGGCTGATGGCGTCAATCGCCTCGCAGCCGTAGGCCAGATCGCAATCGGTATACACGATGGCCTCGCCGCGGCACTGCCCGATCCCTTCGCGGACGGCAGAGCCCTTGCCGCGGTTGTCGGGGTAGCCGGTCACCCTGACATGGGGGAGGGAAAGCGCCTCCACCTGCTCGGCGCAGCGGTCGCGGCTTCCGTCGTTGCAGAAGACGACCTCGTAATCGCCGTCGGGATACTTCCTGTCGAAAAAATCTGTCAGCGTCCGCGCGGCGGTAACGGCGTTTTTTTCTTCATTGTACATCGGAATCAGAATGGATAACTTAGGTTGCATGACGTATGCCTTTCCGCGGTAGGGTCAGTTGGTGTAGGCGTCGACCAGAACGGCCTGTACGGCAAGTCTGCCGTCGCCGGAAAGATTCGTGCAGGTGGAGAGGGTGAGCAGACGGTCGGAGGGCTTGAATTGCAGGTCTCCGTTATGATGGACGGAATTGGAGGCCATCCGTTCCGCAAAGGCGACGAAATTTTCCCCGGAGGTAAACATGGTCTGGATATAGGGATAATACTTATCGGTGGTATAGACCGAGAAGACCTGATAGGTGTACATCCCGTCCAGGGTGTAGATATAGATGGTGTTATTGTTGCGGAAAAACTCTCCGTCAAGGAATTTGTCGAGGGAATTGAACATCGAGCCGACGTTGGAGGCGCTCATATGATGTCCGTAGAGGATCAGGTTGTAGTTGTCCTTCGGGGAACTGCCGCAGCGATAATCCGCGAAGATCGAGCCGGCCTGAAGATAGCTTCCGTTGTAGGAATGGGTGAGATAGTAGTCGTTGTCGTCGCTTTGCATGATGGGGTAGTTGATGGGAGTGTTCGGAAGCTCGATCCAGCCGTAAAGATCGGGATACAGCTCCTTCAGAGAATGGAGCTTGTTCTTGATCCGCTCGTATTTTTCGTTGATCGGCTTCGGGGTGATGATGTCGTTTAAATCCTCATCCGAAAGCCCCTGACAGGCGTTGTAGTCGGGGGAGGAGGGCATCATCGGGGAGCCGAGCATAATGTCGGTTCCGCTCATGCCGTCCCCGCCCATGACCAGATTGCCGACGTCCTGGTAGAGATCATCGGCCTTCTGATAATGGACGAGGGAGCGGACAATGTACTGCAGGCTCCAGATCAGGACGGCGCAGCAGAGAAGAAGCACCACGACCCGCAGATGATTCAGCAGAAAGGCAAGCGGGGACGTCTTTTTCTTTTCCTTTACGATATCTCCGGAGGAAAGCTGAAAGACCGATCGGATAAAATCCGAGGAGGCTTCCTGTTCTTCGCGGGTCTCGGTTTGCCGATTCATGGGGTTCTCCTTTCATACCGCGCGGTCGGCGGGAATTGCGGGTGATGGCTCAGAAGGAAATGGCGGAGGGATCCCACATCTCCGGCGCTTCGTAGCCGAGGAGGTTGACGACCGTGGCCGCTACGCTGGAGAGTCCGAGAGATGCCTCTTTGTTCAGGCGGTAAGCCCCTGCCGTGCAGGGATCGTAGAGGATGAACGGCACGGGATTGAGGGTGTGGCTGGTCTTGGCCTTGAAGCTGCCGTCCTTGCCGGCCTTCGGCAGGTGGGTCTTCTTGTCAAGCTCGTACATTTCGTCGGCGTTGCCGTGGTCGGCGGTGATGACGGCGACGCCGTGCAGCTCGTCGATGACCTTCAGAATGCGGGCAAGCTGAAGATCAAGCGCCTCCATGCTGCAGCGGGTGGCGGCGAAGCTGCCGGTATGTCCCACCATGTCACCGTTCGGGAAGTTGCAGCGCAGATAGCGGTATTTGCCGGAGCGGAGCGCCTCGATCAGCGCGTCGGTGATCTCGGCGCACTTCATCCAGGGGCGCTGCTCGAAGGGGACGATGTCGGAGGGAATCTCCACATAGGTCTCAAGCTCTTCGCTGAACTTGCCGCTGCGGTTTCCGTTCCAGAAATAGGTGACGTGCCCGTATTTCTGGGTCTCGGAGATGGCGTATTCCGTGATGCCCGTGTCGGTCAGGTATTCGCTGAGGGTATTGGTGATCTCCGGGGGATTGACGAGATAACGCTTCGGGATGTGAAGGTCCCCGTCGTATTCCAGCATGCCGGCGTAGACGACGTCGGGATAACGCTCGCGGTCGAATTGATGGAAATCGGCGTCGTCGAAGGCCTTGGAGATCTCAATCGAGCGGTCGCCGCGGAAGTTGAAGAAGATGACGCTGTCGCCGTCTTCGATCGTGCCGACCGGTGTGCCGTTCTCGGCAATAACGAAGGGAGGCAGATCCTGATCGATGGCGCCGGTCTCGGCGCGGTAGACGCTGACTGCCTCTTCTGCCGAGGCAAACTGCCTGCCCTGACCGAGGACGTGCGTCCGCCAGCCCTCCGCAACCATCTGCCAATTGGCCTCGTAGCGATCCATCGTGATCTTCATGCGCCCGCCGCCGGAAGCGATGCGGATGTCGAAGCGGTCGTCCCGCAGCCCGGCGAGGAAGTCCTCGAAGGGGAGGATATAGTCAAGGGCGGAGGTCTCTCCGACATCCCGTCCGTCGAGGAGGATATGGATGCGGACGGAGGACACGCCTTCCGCCTTCGCCTGACGGATCATGGCCTTGAGATGGTCGATATGGGAGTGGACGTTGCCGTCCGAGAAGAGGCCGAGAAAATGAAGGGTGGAGCGGTTTTTCAGAACGTTGTCCACGACGGCCCGCCAGGTCCCGGAGGCGAACATCTTGCCGCTTTCGATCGACTGCGAGACGAGTTTTGCGCCCTGTGCGAAGACCTGTCCCGAGCCGAGGGCATTGTGTCCGACCTCGGAGTTGCCCATATCGTCGTCGGAGGGAAGCCCGACGGCGGTTCCGTGCGCCTTGAGGGCGATGTTGGGATACTCCGAGAGAAGGCGGTCGAGGGTCGGCGTATAGGCGGCGGCGACGGCGTTGGCGCCGTTGTCGGGGGCAAGCCCGACGCCGTCCATGACGATGGTCAGCAGAGGCCCTTCGACGCCACTGAATTTCGTGCTCTTTTTTAAGGTTTTATTCATGGTATGTCCGTTTCTCCGGCGGATGTTCGGTGGAATCTTGATCGGATGGCCTGCGGCAGCGCCGGAACGCAGGCATTCGCTATAGACTATTATATACTCAAATTATGAATAAAAAATGTGCTTTTTACAATTTTATATAACTTTTTTGTTGTGAATTCGGAAAATGCGGGGAGAGAGGGGGCGGTGGACGGGGAAAACCGGGGCGGAGTTACTCCGGCTCGCGTGTTCCTCCGCCTCCCCTACCCGAAAAGCCGCCGCGGACAGAGACCGCCCCAAGCCGATTGCCTCTGACCGGGCGGCGCAAAAAAATTCCCGGAAGAATGAAAAAAACTCTTGACAAACCGATCGGTTTCTGCTATAATATGCCGTGTTAAATCAATGCGGAATTGTGTAATGGCAGCACGACAGACTCTGACTCTGTTTGTGAGGGTTCAAATCCTTCTTCCGCAGCCAGAGACGATCCCGGATTCCGGGATCGTTTTTTTATTCCCGCCGCCTGTTTTTCGCAACGGCGCTTATGTTGCAAGGAGGAAGTCATATGAACTACAACAAGATCAGCCCGGAGAACGGAGCCCGCGTCGAGCTTCACGACAAGCTGAAGCTGACGGGAGCTGAAATCAGCATCAATTATATGCCGGCAGGCGCGAGTGTTCCCTTTGTTCACGCGCACAAGCAGAATGAGGAGATTTATACCGTCCTGGAGGGGAAGGGCAGCATGGTGATTGACGGCGAGACGGTGGAGCTGAAGGCCGGCGATTGGCTTCGGGTTTCCCCCGCCGCCAAGAGACAGATGTTCGCAGCGCCCGACGAGGGACTTCGCTATCTTTGCATCCAGGTGAAGGAAAACTCTCTGGAGGGCTATACGATGGAGGACGGCGTACCCTGCTGAGGGGCGCGCGGCCGCCCGGCACCGACGGTATCGTGAAACCGCCCGCGCTTCTCGCAAGCCGGGCGGTTTTTTTCGCCACAGGAAGGGGACGGTCGGGGCGACCGGGCGGGAAGAAGGAGACGGGAATGCCGGATCGGAACGGGGATTCGGCGGCGGAGGCTCCGGAAAGAGAACGACGCCGGCGCAAGACCGCTACACCGATCGCACAGGGAAGCCCCGCGCAAAATCAAAAACAGCTCTCGGCGGAGAGCGGGAGGAAATTATGAAAAAAATACTTGTGATACAGGGAGGCGGACGACCTGACGGCAATACCGCGCGTCTGGCTGCGTCCTTCTGCCGCGGTCTCAGAGACGCAGGACATGAGGCGGAGATCATCTCGCTGAACCGCGCGGAGGTCAAGGGCTGCCTCGGCTGCAATGCCTGCCGATACGGGAAGCCGTGCGTTCTGAAGGACGATTTCGGCATGATTGCGGAGAAGCTGCGGCAGGCAGACTGCCTGGCGTTGGCCTCGCCGCTCTATTTCTGGACGATATCCGCTCGCCTGAAGGCCTTGATCGAGCGCTTTTACTCGCTGGCGCAGCCCGATCCCGCGCCGCCGTTCGGCCGATATGAGCGATATCCGACAAAGGATTGCGTTCTTCTGATGACGGCGGCGGACGATCTCTTCTGGACCTTTGAGCAGGCGGTATCCTATTATCGCTTCGCCCTTGTGCGTTATATCGGCTTCCGTGACCGTGGGTGCTATCTGGCGGGCGGCTGCGGGGAAACCGACGGCCCTCCCGCCATTGACGGTACACGGCATATCGAGGGGGTCTATTCCTTCGCAAAGGGGCTTTTCCGGGAGGAGTAAGGAAGGGATCCCCGGCCGGGCAGGAAAAAGCCGCGCGGCGCAGAGACTGCGAAGCGCGGCGGGAGAGCGGGAAAGAACCGGGGGAATCAGACCGAGCGACAGACGAAAAAGAACCGCTCGGAGGTGTCGGTGGGAGGTGTCATGTCAAAATCGCCGGCGACCGACAGCAGCTCGAAGCCTGCGGCGGTCAGGGCATCGGTCAATACGGGGCGGCTCCAGCAGCGCTCCCGCTGAAGCTCCTCATACCGACGGTAGTGTCCGTCCGCCTCCTCGGCAAAGATCGAAAGCTCAAAATCGCAGAGCCCCGCCTTGGGATCGAAATGATTCCGCCAGCAGCAGCAGACGCCGGGGGCGTCGATGACATACTGCTGTTCGCCGTAGACGGTTCGGAATTTATAGGGGGAATTGACGTCAAAGAGGAAGAGACCGCCGGGATCGAGATAGTTATGAACCAGGGAAAAGCAACGCCGCAGCCCCTGACGCCCCGTGATATAATTGATGCTGTCAAGACAGCAGACCACGGCGGCCACGGTTCCGTACAGCTCAAAGGAGCGCATATCCTGACAAAGCCAGAGAATCCGATCGCCGCCCGGCTTCTTTCTGCCGCAGTCGAGCATTTCGGGGGAAGCGTCGAGGGCGATCACGTCATAGCCCCGCTCCGAGAGGGGAAGGGCGATGCTGCCGGTGCCGCAGGCAAGATCCAGAACCAGCGCGCCGGACGGAATCCCCGCTTCGCGGAAGCGGTCGAGGATATAGCCGACCCATCGGTCATAGCCGACATGGGCGTTGAGGCGATCGTAGCAGAACGCGAGAGAGGAATACTGTCGGTTCATTTTTTCCGTTCGATCCGCTTGATGATTTCGGCATAGCCGTCGCTGCCGTATTTCAGACAGCGGTTGACGCGGCTGATGGTGGCGGTGCTGAGTCCGGTCTTCTCGGAAATATCGGAATAAATATGATTATTGTTCAGCATTCTGGCGGCGGTGAGGCGCTTGGCCATCTCCCGGATCTCCGAGATTGTGCAGAGGTCCTCGAAAAAAGCGTAGCATTCGTCAAGGTCGTTGAGCGAGAGGATCGCCCGGAAAAGGCAGTCGGTCTGTTCGTCCCTGATTTTATCTGACATCGGTTGTCCTCCGTTCCCGCCTGTCGGCGCGGGAACCGCGCGGCGGGTTTCTATCGGGTATTGCTGGTTTAGTCGACAATAGGGATTATATCATCATTTTCTCTGTTTGTCAAGAATGGGACGGTGCGGTTATTGACAAGAAATAGCGAGTATGCTATACTTAAGAGGATACAGAAATGCGGAGTGCGGTGGGAATTGGCAAATGGCTGTGAAAGTAAAACTGAGAATCAAGGCAACGGTAACCGATCTCGTGCTGGCGGAGCGGTACGCCGCCTCGGTCATTGACGGGCGCTTTTCCGCAGACGACGGCGTGTGGTATCCTGCCGAACGGCTGGACGAGCTGTGCAGCGACGTGATCGAATATACCGTATGGGGCTCCTTTTCCGAGGAGAACGGCGCCTGTATGCTCCGCTATACCGAAACACCGGACATCGGCTATGACGAATGCGTGACGACGCTGGTGTTTTCCGCGGAGGACCGGGGCAGACTGCTGATGTCCCGCGACGGGGAGATCTCCACCGCCTGCTGCTTTGATGTCAGGGAGAGAAGACAGTGCTGCCGCTATGAGACGCCGATTCTGCCGATGGAATTCACCGTCAACACAAGAGCGGTGCATAATACCGTCGCGGCGGGCAGCGGCGCGATCCTGCTCGATTACAATATCGAGGTCAGAGGGGTCAATACCGAAAGAAACCGTCTGTTTATCGAGGTGCGGCGCTATGACGGCGAATGAATTCAAGGCGGAGCTCAAACATCTCTCGGGAGGCTATCTCTTCTGCGGGGAGGAGGAATACCTGAAGAGGCATTATCTTCAGGCGGCGCAGGACGCCGTGACCGCGCGGGACGATGTCTTCAATCGGATCGTCTTCAACGCCGACAATTATTCCGCTGGACGTCTGATGACGGCTGTAGAATCGCTCCCGGTCATGAGCGACCGGAAATTCATCACGCTGACTGACCTGCCGTTTCCCGAAATGCGGGAGGAGGAGCTGGAGGATCTGACAGAAGTGTTGGGGAAGCTCTCCTCCTATGAATACAACGTGCTGATCCTCAGCGCCGACGCCGACCGCTTCGATATCGGCACCCCGAAGCAGCCCTCCGGGCTCTTCAAGCGCTTTTCCGCTCTGCTGAAGCCGGTGCTTTTCCCGCGGCAGACTCCCGCGAGGCTGGCTGCCTGGACGGTAAGACATTTTACCGCCGAGCTGATCGTGGCGCCGCCCGACGCCGTCGACGCGCTGATTGCCGCGTGCGGCTGCGACATGACGTCCCTCTCCTCCGAGATCGAAAAGCTCTGCTGGTATCTCAAAAGTCTGGGAAGGGAGAAACTGACGACGGCGGATGTTGCGCTTGTGACGGCCGGCTCGCGGGAGATCGCCGCTTTTGATTTTGCCAACGCCGTCCTGGACGGCAAGGTGTCGGAGGCGTTCTCGATTCTGACGGAGCTTCGCCTGCGCAAGGAGCGCCCGGAGATAATCCTCGGCGGGATCTCCCGCGTCATCTGCGATCTGCGATTGGTCAGGGAACTGCTGGAGGAGGGCGCCGACGCACAGAGGATCGCGCAGCGCCTCAGAATGCATCCCGTCAAGGTCAAGCTGTATGTCAGAAGCGCTTCCCGCACCGATGCAGCGACCCTCCGACGGCTGGCGGCGATCTGCTATGACGCCGATGTCAGGATCAAATCCACCCCGCTGCAAAGCTATGACGTGCTGGATCGGCTGACGGTGCAGGCGACGATGCGCTGAACGGAGGAGCGGAGCGCCCCGTGCTGCAGGCGCGGCCTCCCGTTCGGAAAAATACGAAAAAAGCAAAGGATCGATTATGCGGATCGAGAAAAAAACGGCTGTGCCGATCGATAAAACCAAGGTTAAAAAAGTCTTTCGCGAAAAACTGATCACGGCGCTGATCGTCGCGCCCTCAATGGCGGTGCTGCTGCTCAGCGCCATCTATGCCCTATATGTCGAAAGCCTTCAGATGGGGCTTGATACCCCGATCCCCGTCATGATGTCCTGCCTTACCCTGCTTTCGCTGATTGCTTCCACGGTGCTGGCCACGGTGTATAAGCGGCGCTTTGCAGTAGCCTTTCTTGCGGTGGTCTTCCTCTGCTGCTTTCTCTGCTATCTGTCGTTTTTGGTTTCCGGCACGACCGATCTCTATGCCGACGGCTTTTTTGAAATGCTTATGCTGATTCTGGTGCTTCCTGTCTGGTCCTATATGCCGCTGTGTCTTGCCGCGGCGCCCGCGGCGGAGGGAATTGCCGCGCTGATCATCACGGGCGTGCTGGCGCTTCTCAACCTCGGGGCGGGGATTGCCCTGACCGTCCCGAAGAAAAGGAGTCGGAGCGATGAAGGACAAGATCGCGGTTGACCGTCCCGTCATCGTCGAGGGGAAATACGACAGGATCCGGCTTGAATCGGTCATACGCGGCACGATCGTCACCACGGAGGGCTTCGGCCTCTTCCGCGACGGCGAGAAGCGGCGGTTCCTGAGGCGGTTGGCGGCGGAGAAGGGCGTGATCGTGCTGACCGACAGCGACGGCGGCGGCCTTGTGATCCGCAATTATATCAGCTCGGTGCTGCCGAAAGACAAGGTCATCCATCTGTATATCCCGGAGTGCCGCGGACGGGAGAAGCGGAAGCGCACGCCCTCCAGGGAGGGGCTTCTCGGAGTGGAGGGGATGTCGACGGAGCTTCTGACGGAGCTATTCCGCCCCTATGCGTCAACTGCGGAGCAGCCTGCGCGCCGCCTTCTCACCAAGGCGGAGTTATATGCCGACGGGCTGTCGGGAGGGGCGGGGAGCGCCGAACGGCGTAAAGCCCTCTGCCGTGCGGCGGGGCTTCCCTCCAATATCGGCGCGAACGCGCTCCTGGAGGCAATCAACCTGCTGTACGGCTACGACGGTTATCGGCGGCTGCTGCGGCAGACAGAGGACAAGCGAAAGGAAAACGCGGGCGGAGAGTCCGCGGAGCGGGAGCATGAAGGTTAGGAATTTTTTCAGACATATGATGATCACGCTGAAAACACTCGTTTTCCGGGGGATCGAGCTGCTTCGGCGCTATGAGGAGCTGATCCGATACGGGATCTTCGGCGTGCTGACCACGCTGGTGGATTTCGGTGCATATACCGTTCTCTGCGAGCTGCTGAAGATCAACGACGTGCTGTCAAACGCCCTTTCGTGGCTGCTGGCGGTCTTGTTCGCCTTTGTTACCAATAAGCTGTTCGTCTTCTCTTCAAAGGAACGGTCGGCAGCGGGGCTGGCCTATGAATTCGGAACCTTTTTCGCCGCCCGCGCCTTTACCGGGCTGGTCTATATCGGCGGCTTCGCGCTGCTGGACCGGATGGGGGTCAACGGATATCTTTCCAAGGCGTTCCTTTCGGTCTTCAATATCGTCGTCAACTATATTTTCTCCAAGCTGGTGATCTTCCGGAAGAAAAAAGCGCCCTCCGGGAACACGGAACCGCAAACGGGGCGTCATCCCTCCGACGGGCAGGCGCCGAGGGTGAGAAACGGCGCGGTCATGATCGGCGGCTTCCGCGGGGAGGCCGACGATCCGGCGGCGGGGACGGCTTCGGATCGGACGGAGAGCGCGCGGCAGAACGAACCGGAAGGGGAGAACAAGGGAGAAGAGGCCTGAACGATCTTATCCACCGGCGGCAGGCAGACCGGCTGTCATGCGATCCCTGCCATCAAGTAAACCATCCGCTTCGGCGGGAAGGAGTGACGGAATATGAAGCATGATCAAGGACAAACGGCAAAGACCGCCGCAGAGGGTGGGGCGCTTCGGCTGAATTACATAAGAACCTTTCTCTGCGGCTTCGCATTCTTCGGGATATGCGCCTTTTGGCAGCTCTATGACAATATCATTACCCTGATCCTCAAGTTCGATTTCGGAATGAGCGAGACGGCCTCGGGCTGGATCATGTCGCTTGACAATATCTTCGCGCTCTTCATGCTGCCGCTCTTCGGCTCGCTTTCCGACAAAACGAGAACACGGTTCGGGAAGCGGATGCCGTACATTGTCTTCGGAACACTGTTCGGCGCGGCGGCGTTCACGCTGATCCCCGTTGCGGGTGAGCTGAAGAACACCGTCTTCTTTTTCGCGGTGCTGTTCTGCGCCCTCACCGCCATGAGCGTTTATCGCTCGCCCGCGGTTTCGCTGATGCCCGATATCACCCCCAAGCCGCTTCGCTCAAAGGCCAACGCCATCATCAACCTGATGGGAACCTTCGGCGGCCTTTCGGTTCTGGTGGCGGTCTCCCTGATGATGAAGACGCAGTACTATGTCGAGTGCGTCGTTTCGGGGGTCAGAACCGAGCTGGCGAGCAGTTCGGCGGCGGAGTATTACTGCAGCGGCTGTCAGCAGACTCACCTCCTTTCGGAGCAGACCGCCGACAGCTATGTCCTGCAAATGGAGCATGGCAGCTTCTTCCCGCTCTTCCTCTTCACGGCGGCGATCATGGTGATATGCCTTGCGGCGCTGCTGCTGTTCATGCGGGAAAACCGATATACGGCCGAGAGGGAAGCGGTCGACCGGACGCTCGGAGATCGGGAGGAGATCACGGAGGAGGGAGACGGAAAGCTCCGTCCGGAGGTCAGACGAAGCCTGATTTTCCTGCTGCTGTCGGTTGCCTTCTGGTTCATGGGCTATAATGCCGTCACGACGGCCTTTTCGAAATATGTCGTGTGGTATTGGGGACTGCCTGACGGCGGCTTTGCAAGCTGTCTGATGGTGGCGTTGGCGGCTGCCGCCGTCTCCTATGTTCCGATCGGCATTCTGTCGGGTAAAATCGGGCGGAAAAAGACGATTCTGGCGGGGGCGGCGCTGCTGACGCTGATGTTTGCCTCGGCGTTCTTCTTCCGGAGCTATCATCCCGCGATCAATATCCTCTTCGTGCTGGTGGGGATCGCCTGGGCGGCCATTAACGTCAACTCCTATCCGATGGTGGTCGAGATGAGCAAGGGCAGCAATATCGGAAAGTATACGGGACTGTACTACACCTTCTCGATGGCGGCCCAGATTCTGACTCCGATCCTGTCGGGCTATCTGCTCGACATCAGCTATCAGACGCTGTTCCCCTATGCGGCGGCGTTTGCCGGCCTGTCCTTCGTCACGATGCTGTTTGTCCGCCACGGAGACTCCATCCCGACAACGAAAAAAACGATTCTTGAGAATTACGAGGCGGATCTGTAATCGATGAAAACTCTTTGGCTGATCATGGTGCCGGTCGCGCTTGCGCTGCTCTGGCTGTATCTGATTTTTCCCGGGAAGGGGAAGAAGGCCGCCGCCTTCCGCGGCTGTCGGATTGCCCATCGGGGGCTTCACGGAGGGGCGGTCATCGAGAATACGCTTCCTGCTTTTGCCGCCGCCGTCGAGGGCGGCTTCGGCATCGAGCTTGACGTGCAGCTCTCCTCCGACGGCGTCGCCGTCGTCTGTCACGACGCGGATCTGGAGCGGGTGTTCGGAATCGGGCGGGAGGTCGGCTCGATGACGGCAGGCGAGCTGCAGGAGATCGGCGTGCCCGCCCTGTCGGAGGTGCTGGCGCTGATTGACGGGCGAGTGCCCCTTGTCGTCGAGCTGAAGGGAGAGAATACCGACGTTTCGGTCTGCGTGAGGGCGGCGGCCCTCCTCGACGGCTATCGGGGGCTGTTTTGCGTTGAATCCTTCAATCCGTTCAATCTGCGGTGGTTCAAACGACATCGGCCGCAGGTGATCCGCGGACAGCTCTCCTCCCGGTTTCCCGGCAAGAAGCGGCCGGGACGCGCGATCCTCTGCTTTGTGCTGCGCCATCTGATCACGAATTTTCTCTGCCGTCCCGACTTTATTTCCTATGAGCATCGGTACGGAGGGGCGCTGTCGCTTCGCATCTGCGGGCGGCTCGGCGCGGATCGCTTCGCCTGGACGATCCCCTCGGAGGAGGAGGAGCGGGAGGCGGAACGGCAGGGCTTTACGGCTTTCATCTTCGAGGGCTACCTGCCGCAGCCGCATCGCTCCGACGCGGCCTCGGAGGAGATCTGCCCGCATAGCCGTTGAGCGGGCGTCCGCTCGCGGATCAGAGCAGGAAACCCATACAGGGTCTTCCTGCTTTTCTTATTTTTAAAATTCAATGAGTCACTGTCTGTCCGCTTGACTTCGCTCAAGGATCGGCAAGGCGGGGAAGCCGTCAAACGGCTTCCCCGCCCATTTTTGTTCCGAGGGAAGAAACGCTTCAGTTTTTCTTAAAGGAGCGATGAGGCATTTGCCTGCCTTGTCCGCCCGTTCTGCGCGGCGGGCGGTATCGGGCGGGGCTTAAGTAATGCGGTTGACCAACGCCACGGCTTTGGCGGTCATATCGCGGATTTCATCGAAACGCCCCGCGGCAAGGAGGGCCTCGCTCACCATGAACGAGCCGCCGCAGGCGACGACGGCGGGACAGGAGAGATAGCTTGCGAGATTGGATTCGTTGATCCCGCCGGTCGGAATGAAGCGAATCTGACGATAGGGCGCAGAAAGCGCCATGGTTGCCTTGATACCGCCGAAGGTTTCGGCGGGGAAGAATTTAACGGTTCCGATCCCGAACTGCATGGCGCTCTCGATCTCTGTGGGAGTGACGCAGCCGGGGACGATCGGGATGCCGTTCCCGGTACAGTAGCGCAGGACGGCGGGGTTCATGCCGGGCGTGACGATAAACTCTGCGCCTGCTGCCAGCGCCGCCTTGACCTGCTCCGTCGAGAGGATCGTGCCCGTCCCGACCAGCACCCCGGGGCATTTCTTTTTGATGCGGGAGATCGCTTCGGCGGCGCAGTCGGTGCGGAAGGTGATTTCCGCGACGGGAAGCCCGCCCTCCTCAAGGGAGGCGGCGAGCGGGACGGCCTTGGCGACGTCCTCGATCCGGATGACCGGCAGAAGACGATGCCGTGCGATGGTTTGCATTGCGGTCATGACAGAAGCTCTCCTTTCTCATTGCGGCGGACAAGAACTTGGCGGTTGACGATGTATTGGTCAAAGGCAGGGTCATTTCCGAGAATGCCGAAGAGGTTCGAGACCGACATCTCCGCCATGCCCCGTACCGCTTCCTCGGTGTGCGCGCCGCTGTGTGGGGTGACGATGACGTTGTCGAAATCGTAGAGCCGATGCGGTGAGGGCGGCTCGGTCTCGAAGGCATCAAGACCCATCCCCCAGATCTTGCCGTTTGCGACGAACTCGGCAGCGGCGTCGTTGTCGATCAGCCCGCCCCTTGCGGTATTGATCAGGATGACGCCGTCCCGCATTGCCTCGAGGCGCTGACGGTTGATCATGTGATGGGTGGCATCGTTGTGGGGAACATGGAGCGAGATGACGTCGGCATCGGCCACCAGCTCGTCCGGGGTGCAGATCCGAACGCCGTTGGCTCTTGCCCACGCCTCGTCCGTAAAGGGATCGTAGGCGATGACGGTCATACCGAAGCCCTTGGCGAGGAGGGTGAGTGCTTTTCCGATTGCGCCGAGGCCGATGATGCCGAGGGTCTTGCCGTAGAGCTGCTTGCCGTTCTCACGGCTCCAGCCGCCGTGCTTCAGCTCCGCGCTCAACGCGGGGATTTTTCTTGCGGCCGCCAGCATCAGCGCAAAGGCCAGCTCCGCCACCGATTGGGTGTTGGCGCCGGGCGTGTTGGTCACCGCGATTCCCAGCCGCCCCGCCGCTTCAAGATCAACCCGCTCGTAGCCGACGCCGTAGCGGGAGATGACCTTGAGGCGTGGCGCGTGCGCCAGCACCTTTTCTGTGATGCTGTCAAGTCCCGCAAGAACTCCGTCAATGTCCCCGACCAGCGGGATCAGCTCCTCTTCGGTCAGCGGTCTGCCGGCGGGATTGAGGACAAGCTCGGCTCTTTCTCCGAGCCGTTGAAGCATCGCGGAATTCCGGCAGAAGGAGGTGGGGATGACGAGAATTTTCGGCTTATTCATGGCATTCCTCCGCGCGCCAATTGGGATTATCGACGACGGCAGGCTTCCCGTCGACCTCGAGAATCAGCTTGCGGAAGCCCTTGGTCTCGATCGTGCCGTAATTATGCCCCGCGTCGCCCCGGAAGACGAAGAAGGTGACAAGAGGCGTGCTTCCGGTATTGATGCTGCGGTGCGCGTAGCGCTCCGGGACGTAGAGTGCCTCGCCGGGGCGGAGCTTTGCGACCCTGACGTCGCCCTCCGGGTTTTCCATCATCATATAACCCTCCCCCGACAGGCAGTAGTAGACCTCGGCGGTTGCGAGGATCGTGTGGAAGTGCCCCTTTGTCATGTGGTATTCCGCTCCGACCTTGCCGGGGTAGGTAATGCTGGTCCCGAAGGCAAGCTGCCCCGCCTCCTCGGGACATCCCGGCTCATAGAACTCATAGACGGTGCGGTCGCCTTCCGCCAGCGCATTCTCATAGGCTTCGGCGTCGCAGAACATCCCCTTCATCCGGGAGAGCATCCGCTTGGTGGACTCGCCCATGACCGACAGACCGGTCACGAAGTCAAAATCAACCGAAAAGGGAAGAGAAAAATCAAATTTATCAGCCATGCGCAAGCTCCTTCCTTATGCGCGTCCGCAGAGCTCTGCGGACTTTTGTTCGATGGCGGCAAAGAGAGCAGGGGTCAGATCGAGGTGGAAGACCTCCGCAATCACCTGCGTCCAGCCGTGGAGGAAGTAGATCCAGCCGTCCTCGACATAGAGACCGCGGGCTTCTTTCTGCTCCAGCGCCTGATGCAGGAAGCGGAGATCGCCGCGGTAGTTGAACTCCCATACGAGGCTTCCCTGCGGGAAGAGGCACTGATCGGAGAGGGGAGAGCCGGGGCGGTCCTTGCCGAGGCCGGTAGCGTTGATGATGAGGGAGTGTGGGGAGAGTGCAGAGAGGATTTTATCGGCCTGCTCCGCCTCCGGCGCGAGATAGTACTCGGTGTCGGCGTTGGGATTGATCTGACGGAACATTTCCTCAATGGCGGTCAGTCTGGCAGGCGAACGGTTGGAGACGATAAGGCGCTTCGGGAGCTTCTCCTGCTTCAGCAGATAGGAGCCGATGGAGATGGCGCTGCCCCCCGCGCCGAGGATATAGGCGTCGCCGCCCTTGTCCCAGAAGCCGTCAGGCAGAAAAGCCTCCAGCGCCAGCCCGCTCGTGATGGGATCCTTGGCGAAGCCCTCAAGCCGCCCGTCCTTCTTGGAAATGGAGGACAGCTCGGAAAACATGACGGCATAGGGATCAAGGTACTCGAACCTGTCCTTCGCGGCGTGATAGAGATCGATCTTGTGGGTGGTGACGAGCGCGCCGAGGGAGAGGGGATCGTGCTTGATGAAGTCGACGACGGCGCGGTAGTCGTCGGGATCGGCGTGCAGCGGCAGATCGATGCCCTTGATCACGGCGTCAATGCCGAGTATCTTTGCCCAGTGGGGGAAGAGGGTCATGATGGAGGATTTGCCGGTGGTCACACCGATAAAATACATGGTCGGGGTTTTGGCGCTTTCGGGAAGCTTCATATTCTTTTCCATCCTTGTTTCAGAATTTTCGGGGACGATGCAGGATTTGCGGGGACGAGGCGTTATGTCGGGTCGCCGGACGGCGGCCTCTCTTTGTATTGCTGCGGCTTGAGCGCGAAGGAGAAGGCGGAGACGGGATTGACCTCGGTTATGAGACGGAGCCGCTCCTCCGCGATCCCTGCGCGGCGAAGCCTCGGGAGGAAGCACTCCCTGAGATAAGACAGCCCCGGCGCATCGGGATTGTTATAGGCGCGCAGTCGCTCCCTTGTGGTATCAAGCCCCGGCAGCAGGCGATGTCCGAGCCCCTCCGCGATCAGGCGGGCGATGATCCGGCATTCCGTATCGTCGGAGTGATATTTGGGACGGGCGATGGTGTCATATTCGAGAAACGCCCCCTGCGAGGCGGCGGCGATATGCAGCGAAAGATCGTAAACGGCTCGGTCGCAGCGACAGAGGATCATCGATTCCGCCGCAACACCGAGGTCGGTATAGAATGCGAGACGCGACAACGGGTTGACCCCGCGGTCGATATGGCAGAGAACGGGGGCGTTTGTCAGAAGGGAGGCACGGGTGGCGGCGGTATGGAGGAGACGGCTGTGTCCGCTCATCGGCTCCGCCTCGGCGGCAGCCTTGATCAGACCGCAGCGCCGGTTTCGGATGTCGCGGCAGAAGCACCCGGTCAGCTCCTCCTCCGACAGGGAGAAAACGGGGCAGTCGTCGGGCGCTCCCCGTTTGATCCAGAGATGCTCGTGGCAATGGGAAAAGATCGCGGGCGGGGAGATATCGGCAAGAACCGTGCGGATGCTTTTCATCGGCTGTTCTCCTTTTCTGAAATTCAATACTATTATACACATAGAAAGCCGGTTTGTCAATATATTTATTATAGTAAATGAAAGTAAACGATAATCGTTTTGTATTGAAATCCCCGCCCGATCCCGTCGAAGGAGAGGACAGGCGGGGGGCCGGTGCGGGCGGCAGGGGCGGAGCGCTCCCAAACGGGGATCGCGCGGGAGGCCGGCCCGACGGGGCGCAGCGTCAGAGGCGATCGGGATCGAGATTCCAGCAGGTCGGACCGTCGATGCCATCCGTGAAATTGCAGCCGACGGTGACGCTTTCGCCGGGGTCAAGCCACAGGCAGCTGTCATCGGGGCGGAAGCGATCGCAGACCGACGGCGCGTCAAAGGAGACGCAGACGGCGGGCTTGTCGCCGCAGTTGGTGAGGGTGACGGCGCGGTCGGTTTTCGTCATGCGGAGGGAGGTCTTCGGCAGCGTGAAGAGGCAGCCGACCTCAGTCTCAAAATTGAGGAAATACCAGCTTCTCCGGCAGAGTCTGCCGTCCTTCAGAACATCGACGGCGAGGAACAGCGGAGCGGAGGCGGTCTCGGAGGCGGAGAGCTTCAGGTGGGGCAGCGCCGTGACCGTCCGGGTCGGATCGGAAACCGGGGTGTTGACGGTGCGGACGACCGACAGAGCCTTGTCATATATCCGGATCTCGACGGCGTCACAGTCCTCGGCGGTGTCATTGAGCAGGTAGACGGGAAGGGCGACCTCCTCACCGATGTAATTCAGCTTATCGAGAATGACAACGGCGGTCAGCGGGGCGAAGGCATCTGCGACAAAGAAGGAAGCCGGCTTCTGCGCGCCGTACCAGTCGACGGTCGACCAGGAGGCGGCGGGATAGGGATCGTTGAGCTTGTACATGATCGCGCCGGTGCAGAAGGGCCAGCGGGTGCGGGCGCGCTCCAGGGTATGGCGGACGGTGACGACCTGCGCCAGCTGAGAGCCGATGACGCTGTTTTCCACCGAATCGCACGTCAGGAAGAGGGAAACATGGCGCTGCTGACGGGCAAGATCGCCTGCCTTGTTGAACATCGGGGTGTGGTGTGCCAGAACCGAGTCGTCGGGGATTGCCCAATCGGCGGCGGGGAGCGCCTCCAGCGCCAAAAGTTCCGATTCCGGGGTGAATTTTCTGATCGACTCCATGACAGGCCAGCAGTCAAGGCCAAATTCCCCGAAGAAGGTCGCTTCCGGGATCATGCTCTGCGAGGGATGCTTCCGCCCCAGCTTGCCGTATAGTTGTGGAGGCTCCCGCCGAAGGGCTCCTGACGATGCCAGGGGCGGGTTCCGTCCAGCTCAGGCGTCATCCTGCCGAGGAGGTGGAGAACGGTGGGATCGAAGGCTGGATCCTCGCTTTCCAGGGGGGCAGGTCCTTCGTTTCCGCCGCACCGGAGGATCAGAGAGGCGCGGTTGCGGAGGCGCTTCACGCCGTAGCGGACGGTTTCGGCCAGCACCTCGGTGGGCTGGAACACATAGGATCCCCACGCCGTCGGCCATTCCCGGAAGACGGCGATGCCGTACTCGTCGCAGAGATCGTAGAAATCATCGGTCTCGACCAGCCCGCCTCCCCATGCGCGGACGATGTTGACGTTTTGCTTTTTAGCCGCAGTCAGGAAGGAATCGTAGCGCTGACGGGTGAAGCGCATCAGGGCATCGGTCGTACACCAGCCGGTTCCCTTCATAAAGGTCGGTTTGCCGTTGATGACAAAGGTCCAGTTGTAGCGGTCGGGCGTCCCCTCTGCGCTGCCGTCGGAGGCGGGGACGGGAAGCATTTCGATCGTGCGGATGCCGAAGCGGACGGTGCAGCCGTCGACAGGCAGACCGTCGACCAGAAGGGTCAGGGTCATGGTATAGAGATTCTGCTCCCCCATGCCGTTGAGATTCCAGAGGCGGGGCTCCGGGATGCGGAAGGAGAGGGTGGTATTGTTTCTCCCCTCCTTCAGCGACAGCGCCTTCCGGAAGGTATAGCCATTTCCCTCGAAGTTGGCGGGGGAAAAGCGTGCGAACAGCTCGGCGCCGGCGGAGGAGGCGGCGTCGATGTCAACCGAGAGGAGCATATCGCCCTCCACCGAGCGGGTGGTGAGGAAGGGCGCGTCAAGCTCCGCCTCGGGAAGCCGGACAAGCTCGACGGAGCGCCAGATCCCAAGCCCCGGCCGGGATGTCGGCGTAATGCCAGCCGTAGGTGCAGTTGAAGGTGGCGGTGTCGACCCAGCCGAGGTTGAGCCAGGGATTGCCTCCTCCGAAGAAGGTCGGCATTTCCCCCGGCCTTCTCGGACGGTCGGGCGCGCCGTTGAGCAGGACGATGAGGGTGTTTTCTCCCTCCTTCACGAGCCCCGTGACGTCATATTCCGGCCCTCCGAACATTCCGCGGTGTTCCCCCAGTTCCTTTCCGTTCAGATAGACGCGGCAATGCTCGCAGACGCCGCCGAACACAAGGCGGAGCCGGGAGGCGGAGAGGCCGCGGGAGAGGCGGAAGCTGTGGCGGAAGGTATAATCCCGGACCGAGGCCGCGCGGGCAAAGCGGTCGTTTTTCCCGAAATAGGGGTCGTCAATCGGATTCCCCTTTTCGTCGGTGAGCTTGCCCGCCGCAATGAGCGCACAGTGAACGCTGCCGGGGACAGAGGCGGGGATGGCGTTTGAGAAATCGGCGGCAAGACCGTCTCCCGACGGCACCATTTCCCAGACGCCGTCAAGGGAGATCCGGTTCTGCGGGGCGGCGGGAATGGCGTAATCCCGCTGAAGCGCGATGGGTTCCGGGATGCCGAAGGGGGAGCGAGTCGGTTTGAGATACTTTTCCTTTTCAATGGAATCAAGACTGTTCGGGTATCGGGCTGACACAGGCTGTACCTCCGATCGGGGAAGATTTGTTGCTACTATTTTATCAAAGGTTCTCTGCTGTGTCAAGACAAAAAGAGAAAATTATTGCATAAAACAATAAAAAACAATAAAAAAACATTGACAAAACGAAAGTAAAATGCTATAATGCTGAATAGACCGAATGGCAAAAAGGCGAAAGGGAGGATCTGCATGATATACGGAAGGGAAGCCCTGCAGGAGCTGCTCCGACTCCCTCTGAAGAGGAGCGGGACACGGGTTCATTACGAGGGAAGCATCGACAAGCAAGGCGGAAACGCCGATTGGGATTGGGATCTCTTCCGTGCGCCCGACGAAAAAGGGGAATGGACGCTCTTCGACGTGAAGGGGGCGGGGTGCGTTTACAATTTTGTGCAGCACCGCTACCCGTCAAGCCCGGAGCCGACCTTTCGGTTTTATTTCGACGGGGAAACCGAGCCGCGCTTTGTGATCCGCCACTCGGAATTCGGGGAGAAATATCCCTTTGTCGAGCCGCTTGCTTCCCGCTACATCGGACCGGTCGAGGGCGGCCGCGGGCCGATCCGCGTGGTCAGGAGCTTTGTGCCGATGCCCTTGCCCTTTTCAAGGGGTGCCGCATTACGAGCGATCTGCGCCTGGAGGGCTTTGACAGACAAAAGGGGGAAGGCGGTTGGGGGCATGTGATCTGGCACCGGTATGCAGACGGCGTCGGGCTGATTTCATCCTTTGACCCCGCGGAGGATATCACGCCTCTTCTCTCGCTCTGGAAGAAATGCGGGGCGATCGATCTCATTCCCTTCCGGGAGGAGCAGCGCGCCGTTTCCTCCTTTACCCTGTCCCCGAGGGAAGGGCGGCGGGTCTTTGAGGCGGAGGGGGCGGGGCTGATCTGCGGCATCCGCGTGCTGTCAAGAGGCTTTGATCGGGCGATGCTGAAGCAGCTTTGCGTGATCGCCCGCTGGGACGGGGAGGCAGTGGCGGCGGTCGATGCCGATTTCGGCTGCTTTTTCTCAAACGAGCTGGGCTGCCATGACGTGAAATACCTGCTGGCGGGGATGAATACCGACGGCGAATTCCGTAATTGCTTTCCCATGCCCTATCGGAGCGGCGCGGTGATGGAGATTGTCAACCGCGGCGACCGGAGCATCACGCTGGATTATGTCGGCATCCGCCACACCGAAGAGTACAATGGTTTTTATCGGGAGAATCCCTTCTGTGTCTTCCGCACCGCGCCCTATGCCGCACGGAAGCGGACTGTCGGGCGGGACAGCCGGATCGCGCTGGTGAAGGGAAGCGGGCATATGGTCTCGGCGCTGATCACTGGCTACGGGATTGCGGGAGGCGTCGCCTCCTGCGAAGGAGACGTCAGACTGCTGATCGACGGCATCCGCACGCCGCAGGTCGAGAGCGACGGATCGGAGAGCTACGCCTGCTACGGCTGGGGCTTCCCGACCGAGCCGGAGTGCAACCCGGGCAGCGGCTACGACGGCGAGCAGGGCTTTCGCGCGTGGTCGGAGACCCGCCTCTTCATGGGGGATGTCAATCCCTTCTATTCCGAGCTTTGCCTCAATATCGAATCGGGGGGAAACAACGATTGGCCGATGGAGCATTCCGGCATGGTCTTTTATTATGGAAGCGATCGTGTCCGTCTTGTCCGTCTCGGACGCTTTCCCGCGGAGGGGGAGAGGACGACTCTCACCTCGTATTTCGAGGGGGATGACGACGACGTCGCGGTCACGCTGACGGGAAGCTACCGTCAGCCGGCCTCCTTCACGGTGGAAATCCCCGACGGAACGGAGCATCTTGTCATCCGACGCGTTTCGGATCAGCAGAAAGGAAGACAATCGGCGCTCGTCCGGGTGGACGGGCAACCCGTGACGGAGTATCGGTGGTATACGGCGGATCACAATCCCGTGAAGCGCTGGCTGGAGGACGAATACATGATCCCCTCCCGCTGTACGGACGGGAAAAAGCAGGTGACGATCTCGATCTCTCCCGAGGACGGGGGAGAGGGCGTGACCTTCAACAGCTTCGGCTATGAGGTTTTTGCGATCCTTTCCTGAAAAACAGGGAAACGACGGAAGACCTTGACAAAAACGATAACAATACTTATAATTATTATAAGAACAGAACACAAAAGATAATAAAAACGAGGTAAACGATAATGGAATCGATAATCGGTGTATGTCTGATCGGAGCGGGGCGGGCCGGCATGATTCACGCGCGGAATTTTATTGCCAATGTTCCGGGCGCCGGGATCACGGCGGTCTCCGATCCCGTCGCCGCCGTCCGCGAAGCCGCCATGAAGGAGCTGGGCGTGACCGTCGGCTACGAGAGCTATCACGATGCGCTTGCCGATCGGAACGTGCAGGCGGTCATCATCGCGACCCCGACCAAATTTCATCGGGATATCTGCGTCGCGGCGGCGGAGGCAGGGAAGGATATTCTCTGCGAAAAGCCGATGGCCATGACGGTGGAGGAGTGCGATGAGATGATCACCGCCTGCCGTCGGGGCGGCGTGAAGCTGCAGATCGCTTTCATGAGACGCTTTGACGCGGGCTTCCGCGCCGCCAAGCAGCGGGTTGACGCCGGGGAGATCGGAGACGTCGTGCTAGTTCGCTCCAACACCCGCGGTCCGAACAAGCCGCAGCCCTGGATGTACGATATCGGGAAGAGCAACGGTCCGCTTGCCGAGGTCTGCAGCCACGATATCGATACCCTTCGGTGGTTCACGGGGAGCGAATACAAGAGGATCTACGCCGTCGGCGCGAATTACCGCTGCCCCGACGCGGCGGAGCAATTCCCCGATTTCTATGATAACGTCATGATGAGCTGCGAATTCCGCAACGGAATGCAGGGGCAGATTGACGGCGCGCAATATGTCAAGTACGGCTACGACGCAAGGGTGGAGATCCTCGGCACCGACGGGCTGATCACGCTCGGCTCGGTCAGCGCCGACAGCGTGATCCTCTATAAATCCGACAAAACCGCCTCCTTTACCCATGTCACGGGATGGCAGAGTCTCTTCACGGCAGCCTATCTGGAGGAGGATCGCCACTTTATCGACTGTATCCGCCGCGATGAGGAGCCGGAAGTCACGGGTCACGACGGCAAGATGGCGGTCAGGGTGGTCATAGAAGGAAACCGTTCGATCCGGGAACGGCGGATTATCGAACTGGACGAGGAAGGAACAGGAGGAAGCGACGGAAGATGAAGGCTCTGCTGTTTTACGGCCCGAATTCCTATGAGCTGAAGGAAATCCCGAAGCCGAAGCCCGGCAAGGGGGAGCTCCTTCTCAAGGTCAAGGCCGCGGCGATCTGCGGCAGCGACGTCAGAATGATCCGAAACGGCTATCGCGGCGTTACCCGCGAGACGCCCCGCATCTACGGACATGAGATCGCAGGCATTGTCGAGGAGGTGGGAGAGAGGGCCTGGGACGCGGGATATCGACCCGGCGACGCCGTTGCCGTCGCGCCCAATATGGGCTGCGGGGTCTGCGATATGTGCGTTTCCGGCAATACCCATCTCTGCTCCGGCTATAAGGCGTTCGGCATCAATATGGACGGCGGCTTTGCCGAGTATGTCGTCATTCCGGAAATCGCCGTGCGGCAGGGCAATCTTGTCAGAATTACGATCGGGGACGGCATGACCTTCTCCAAGGCCGCCGTCGTAGAGCCGCTGTCCTGCGTCTATAACGGCTTTGAGAAGCTCAATATCCGTCCCAACGATACCGTGCTGATCATCGGCTCCGGGCCGATCGGGATCATGCACGCCATGCTTGCCAAAATGGCGGGTGCGTCGAAGGTGATGGTCAACGATCTCAACGAAGAGCGGCTGAAGCTGGTTTCCGACTTCGATCCCTTCTTCCTCACCTATCACGGCGACGATCTGAAGGGATATGTCATGGAGCAGACCGGCAGCCGGGGCGTCGATGTCTGCATTACCGCCTGTCCCGCGCCCTCGGCGCAGGCCGCCTCCCTTGACCTGCTTGCCGTCAACGGCCGTGTCAACTTCTTCGGTGGGCTTCCGGCAGGGAAGGATCGCGTCGAGCTGTCCACCAATCTCATCCACTATAAGCAGCTTGTCGTCACCGGAAGCGCCAGGGCCTCCCTCAGACAGTACCGCACCTGTATGCGCCTCGTCGAGTCGGGGGTGCTGAAGCTCGACGGCATCCTGTCGGCGGAGTATCCTCTCACCGACTTTGAAAAGACCGTCACCGCTGCGGTGAACGGCGAAAAACTGAAGCATATCTTTGTGTTTTGAACGGAGAACTGTCATGAAACATCGGATCGGAATCTATTTTGCGTATTGGACGCAGGAGTGGGACGGCGATTTTATTTACTATATTGACAAAGCGGCAAGGCTGGGCTTCGATACCCTGGAGATCTGCCCCGCCAACCTGATCGGACAGCCGGAGGAGAAGTATCGCGCCATCCGCAGGGCGGCGGAGGATGCCGGCCTCGATCTCACCTACTGCATCGGCATCGCGCCGCAGTACGACATCTCCTCGGAGGACGCGGCGATCCGCCGAAAGGGCGTTGCCTATCAGAAGCAGCTGATCGATATCGTGGAGAAGATGGGGGGCGGGCCGATCGGCGGCATCCTCTATTCCTGCTGGCCGGGCGCCTTCACACGGGGGATCACCGATAAACGCCCATGGTGGGAGCGCAGCGTCGGTCATATGCGGGAGCTTGCGTCCTATGCGGAGGATCACGGCGTGACCCTCTGCATGGAGGTCGTCAACCGCTTCGAGAATATCCTGCTCAACACCGCGGAGGAAGCGGTCCGCTACTGCCGCGAGGTCGACAGCCCCGCCTGCCGCATCCTGCTCGATACCTTCCATATGAATATCGAGGAGGACAGCTTTGAAGAGGCGATCGCCGCCGCAGGGGAGCTGCTGTACCATTTTCACATCGGGGAAACCAACCGGAAGCCGCCGGGACTCGGTAAGATGAATTGGGATACGATCTGCGGGGCGCTTCGCGGGATCGGATATACCGGGCACGTCGTGATGGAGCCCTTCGTCAGAATGGGCGGCACCGTCGGCGGCGACATCAAGGTGTGGCGCGATCTGTCGGGAGGCTGCGATGAGAACGGACTTGACAGAATGGCGGCGGACGCCTGCCGCTTCATACGGGATATGCTCGGATGAAGCAGAAACGGAATTCGGAGGATCGGAGCATGAAAAAAATCCGTGTCGGAATCATGACGATGTCGGACGGCAGACAGCATATCCACGACGATATGCTGTCTGTCAACCGCAGCTATCAGACAGAGCTGGCCGCCGCGCTTGAGGCGACCGGAAAATTCGAGGTGGTCGAGGCGCGGCGCCGTCATCAACTCGAACACGCTGGCAAAGGAAGAGGGAGAATATCTGCTCAGGCAGGGCGTTGAGGTCACTGTCTTCCACTACGCCATCTGGTGCTATCCGCAGTATACGGTGGCGGCGGCGAACTTCTCCCCCGGACCGTACCTGCTCTTCTCCAATCTCCACCCCTCCAAGTGCGGCATGGTCGAAATGCCGGCCGCCTCCGGCTCGCTGGAGCAGCTCGGCATCAGGCATACCCGCGTCTGGGGAACGATCCATGAGGAGACAGTGCTGAAAAAGGTAACCGATTTTCTGGAGGCTGCCGCCGCCGTCAAGCGGCTTCGCGGGCTGACCTTCGGGAATTTCGGAGGACGCCAGCTCGGAATGTATACGGCGGTATCCAATCCCGAACAGTGGCAGAAGCTGTTCGGCATCGACGTTGAGAACATCGAGCAGGAGGATATTGTCAGAGCCGGAAGCACAATCCCCGCGGAGCGGGTGGAAAACGCCCTGAAATGGCTGGAGGACCGCTGCGGCGAGATTGCCTACAACGGCGGCAATCTCACTCCTGACAAGCTCAGGCTGCAGATCCGCTCCTACTACGGCCTGAGGAGGATCATAGAGGAGCGTCATCTCGATTTTATCGGCATCAAGGCGCACGGCGACGTGACCGAGAATTATGTTACGATGGATCTGGCGGAGGCCTTCCTCAACGATCCCTATGATATGGACGGCCCGCACGAGCCGATTGTCGCCGCGACTGAGGCCGATATGGACGGCGCGCTCACCATGCAGATTTTCAAGCATCTCAGCGGCAGCCCCGTTCTCTTTGCCGACGTGCGCCACTATGACGCCGGGAACGATATCTGGTATTTTTCCAATTCCGGCACGCACGCGACCTTCTTCGCCGGCGCCTCCTACGATCCCGACGAGAATCTGAAGAACGTCAAGCTCCTGCCGGAAACCGTCGACTATCCCGCCGGCGGCGCGGCGGTCTGGCACATCGCAAAAGCCGGCCGGGTGACGCTGGCGCGTCTGGCGAGGAAGAACGGCTGCTATACGCTGACGATCGTTCCGGCGGAATTTGTCCGCTTCGATCCCGAAAAGGAGGCTGTACTCAGACGCGTCGCGACCCCGCAATGGCCGGTCGCCTTCACGCGTCTGCGGGTTTCCGCCGATTTCTTTATCTCGCGCTTCCCCTGCAATCACATCCACGGGGTCTATGGGGATTATACCGATCGGCTGATCCGCGTCGCGGAGCTTCTCGGCATCGGGTATGAGGTCTATGGCTGAGCGATTTTTCCACCATACAGATGACGGGTGGCGTTTCCTTATCTCAAAGAATGTGTTTGATACAATTTATTTACGGAGGAACCAACCATGAAACTATCACGCGCGCTTTCCCTGTTTCTTGCCGCAGCTTCTCTGCTCCTCGCGTTATCCGCCTGCAAACCGAAGGATCCCGCTTCCTCAGACGCCACCGACGGCACGCAGCCCGTCGAGACCGGGCTGATCACCTCGGTCTCTCCGCAGGACTATGAAGGCACCCCCTTTACCTTCCTGACGCAGGGGACGCAGGAGCGCTTTCACAAGGAGATCTTTGTCGAGGCGGAGGACACCGAGGAGGCCATCTATCAGAGCGTCTACCAAAGAAATCAGTTCGTCAACGAATATCTTCACATCGAGATCAAGGCAAACGTTCAGACAAATGCGCTGGAGACCGCCCGGTAGCTTATTGATTCCGGCGATACCTCCTGCGACGTCTACAATCTGAACAAGCACGGCTGCATGAGCCTCGTTTCAAACGGTCAGACGCGGGACTGGAACGATTTCGACGTCATTGACTTCTCCGCCCCCTGGTGGAACTCCAATGCACACGATAATCTGACCGTTGCGGGAAAACTTCCGCTGATGTCGGGCGCAATTTTGATCACAGAGATTGACGACACGCTCGCAATGGTGTATAATCAAAGTATCCACGCCGAATACAGCAATATAATCAACTTCGATATCTACGACTCGGTCCTGTCGGGGAATTGGACGCTGGATAACTTCATCGCCGCCGTCATGAGCGTCAGCGCCGATCTCAACGCCGACGGGGAAATCCTGATCGGGGACGATCTTCTCGGCTACGGCGCGGATCATTCCTCGATGGCGATGAATTGGCCGTTTGCCTGTGACTTTATTCATACCTCCATTACCGACGGCGCATATTCGGTGGAGATGACCGCCTCCATGATCAACAACATCACCACGATGCTGGAGAAGCTGGCGAATATGTTCATGAGCGATTTCGCGGATCAGAGCAAGCTGCTTGAGGAGAATCTTGAGTATTTCATCAACGGCAAGCTCTATATGTTCGCCATCATCCTCCGCAATCTCGAACAGATGCGGAATATGGAGGACGACTACGGCGTGATCCCGTATCCGAAATTCGACGAGGCGCAGGAGGACTACATCACGCACGTCGGCGGCGCCTCTCCCATCATGCTGATCCCGATCCAGAATGCCGCGGACGACGAGCGCCTCGGCACGATCCTGGAGGCGATGTGTGAGGTCTCCTATCGGCTGGTGCGTCCCGCCTACTATGAGGTCTCCCTGAAGGAGAAGGGAACGCGTGACGAGGAATCCAAGGAAATCCTCAACATCATTCTCGATGCCCGCACCTATGATCTTGCCTATATCTCCGCCACCGGCCCTGCCTGGATGATCGGAGAAATGGTGGGCTACGAGGAGACCGCCTTCGCAAGACGGTGGGAACAGGACGGGGAATCGATCATCTATGAGGTTCAGGACATCATAGAC
The DNA here is from genome assembly GCA_944384585.1 of uncultured Clostridia bacterium. Taxonomy (GTDB): domain Bacteria; phylum Bacillota; class Clostridia; order Oscillospirales; family CAG-272; genus Colimorpha_A. The sequence goes on from CALWTY010000013.1 coordinate 27,468, forward strand.
AAGATCATCGAGAACAAACTATTGAAGGCGGCGGCGATGAATCCGAAACGGGAGGATTCCTGCCTGATCGGGATCGATATCGGAACACAGGGGACAAAGACGGTGCTGTTTGATGCCGAGGGGAATACCGTAGCGTCGGCCTTCGAGCCTTCGGTGCTGCTCTATCCCGCGCCCGGCGCGGTAGAGCAGCGAGCCGAGGACCTCTGCGGCTCGGTGATCCGGACGGTGAAGCAGGTAACGGAGGCCTCCGCCGTCGATCCCCGCCGTGTGGCGGCGATCGGCATGGACGGACAGATGGCCGGCATTCTCGGCATCGATCGCGACTTCCGCGCCGCGACGCCTCTTGATTCCTGGCTGGATACCCGCTGCGAGCCCTATATCAGGCAGATGAAGGAGACGGCGGAGGAGGAACTGATCCGTCTGATGGGCTGCCCCGTGACCTATGCCCACGGGCCGAAGATTTTACGGTGGAAAACCGAATTCCCCGACGTCTACCGGCGGATTTCCAAATTTGTGGAGCCGGTGACCTATGTGGTCGGCACGCTCTGCGGCCTCAAGGCCGACGAGGCGTATCTCGATTATACCAATCTCCACTTCTCCGGCTTTGCCGACAACGCAAGGCTTCGCTGGTCGGATGCGCTCTGTCGGGAGTTCGGCGTCGACAGCGGAAAGCTGCCGAGGATCGTCGCCCCGCACGAGCGGGTCGGCGGTCTCACCAAAGCGGCGGCGGAGCGGATGGGACTGGCGGAGGGAACGCCGGTGGTCGCCGGCTGCGGCGATCAGGCTGCCACCTCCCTCGGCGCAGGCGCGGTACACGTCGGGGATTGCTTTGACGGGGCGGGTACGGCTTCGGTCTTTTCCTGCTGTACCGCCGACTATGCTCCCGATATTACCCATAAGACCATCCTCTTCCCGCGTCATGTTCTGCCGGGACTGTTTCAGCCGATGGCGTATATTTCGGGCGGCGGGATGTGCCTCAAGTGGTTCAAATCGACGCTCCTCAAAGACGCCCTGAGCTATCGGGAGCTGGAGGAGGAGGCGGAGCGAGTGCCGCCGGGAAGCGGGGGACTCTTTTTCCTGCCGCATTTCAGCGGGCGCACCTGCCCGAACGATCCCGATGTCAGGGGAATGTTCTGGGGGCTGAATTTCACACATGACCGCGCCTGCCTGTTCAGGGCGATCATGGAGTCGATTGCATTTGAATACCGATACTATCTGGATATTCTGAAAAAGAACCGAACGGTAGCCGAGCCGGAAACGGTATACGGTACGGGAGGCGGCTCAGCCAGCCCCTCCTTCAACCGGATCAAAGCCGATGTTCCGGGCGTAAGCTGTTCGGTGACGACAAGGAGCGACACCGCTCCCTTCGGAGCAGCCCTCCTGGCGGGCTGCGGCGCAGGCGTTACGGAGAATCTTTCCGAAGCGGTTCGCCGGTATACCACTGTTTCTGCCGTTTATCGGCCTGATCCCGAAAGGCATGCGGCTTACGAGCCGTCGGCTTTGCAGTATGCGGAGCTGCTGAACCGGAGCGGGTATCTTCGCCGCGGCTGATCGTGCGTCCCGGCGCGCCCCCTTCGGGGATGTCTCCTTTATGCAAATAAACATGCAAGGAAAGAACAAAGATGGAAGAGAAAAAACTGTTTGCAGAGGAAAGGCAGAGGCACATTTTCGAGCATATCCGAAAAAACCGCCGTGCGACCCTCACGGAGCTGTGCGAAAAATTCAATGTTTCGCCCGCGACCATGCGGAACGATCTCGACGAGATCCAGAAGCAGGGAAACATCAAGCGCACGCACGGCGGCGCCATTCTCGTCACCAAAACCAGCTATGAATCGCTGCATTCCGACCGGATTGAGCACAGAGAAGCGAAAATCGCGGTCGCCCGCCGCGCGGTGGAGCTGATCGATAACGGGGACACCCTCGCGCTGGATCAGGGCACGACCACCTATGAGATGGTTTCGTTCCTCGGAGAAAAAAAGGATCTGACGGTGGTCGTCAACGACATTGAAATGGCGCTGGCGCTGGAGAAGGAGACGACGGCCAATATCATCATGCTCGGCGGACAGGTCAGGCGCAACTATTCCAGCGTCTACGGCTCGCTGACGTTGAGATGTCTTGAGAATCTGAACGTCGATAAGCTGTTTCTGGGTGCGAATTCGGTGTCGCTGGCCAAGGGACTGACGACGCCCAACGACTCGGCGGCTGAGGTGAAAAAGGCGCTGATTTCGGTCTCAAACGAGGTGATCGCGCTGGTGGACTCCTCCAAGTTCGATCGGGTTTCGCTCTACAAGTTTATCGACTGCAGCGAGGTCGGGACGATCATCACCGACTCCGGGCTTGATCCCGAGATCCTGGAGGAATTCAGGGCAAACGGCATTCATCTCGATCTCGTTTCCAAATGACATCCGGAACAGGGCGAAGGCAAGGGAATTTCCCTTGCCTTTGTTGTGCCGTGCGCCGTTCCGGAGGGCGCGGGCCTCGAAAATTGTGCAGGATCACAAAGAAAATTGAATTCTGACGAAAATGCAGGGGAGAATTCATATGATTTGACGGAATCAAAACGCCGAAATCGGCAGCATACCCAAATTCATGCGAAACTTTTGTGCAAATGATCTTATTGCGATTTGTGCAGCCTGATGTTTATTATTATCATTTTTCAATCGTTTTATATAAAAAGTTTGTCGAAACCGCTTGACAAATTTCATAATAATGATATAATAATAACAAGTAAACGCAAAACCCAATAAAAATCAATAACAAGCAAAGGGAGACCATGACATGAAGCTCAAAAGATTATTGGCAATCGGACTCGTTCTGATGTTGTCGGCTTTGCTTCCGCTTTCGGCGGCAGCTGCGATTGACGACGGACTATACGGTCACTTTTCCTTCGACGAGGATGCAAAGGATGCCATCGGGAAGAACAATTTCGAGCTGAAGCGGCAGGATCAGATCGTCAAAGAGGATGCGATAATCGGAAGCGGATATCTCGAAATGAAGGGCGAGAGTGACGTGCTGGCGCTGGAAGGCGACAAGGCAGACCGCCGACCTTCGAGAGCAAGGAGCATTCGGTTGCCCTCTGGGTTCGTCTCGATCGGGAAAGCAAGCCGTCCGGCTTCGGAACAGTGCTTGGGATCGGGGGAAATCTCGGCGGGGACGAATGGTGGAAGGATTACTTCCGTCTGATGGTGAAGTATGAAGAGCCGCGTCTGGCCTGCTACTTCGGAAGCACCGCGGGGACCTATTGGGTCGATCCTCCCGCAGAGGAGTATAACGACGGGAATTGGCATCATATCGCGCTCGTTGCCAAGGAAAATGAGCCCTTGACCTTCTACTTCGACGGCGAGGCGCTCCCTGTGGTCGCCGATCAGAAGATCACGCCCTTCCTGCCTGCTTCCTCCGGCAACTTCTATGTCGGATCGATGCCCGGCGGAACGACCGATGTATTCCAGGGCGGACTGGACGATCTTCGTATTTATGACAGAGTCCTGACGGCCGAGGAGGTCGCGGAGCTGTACGCTTTGAAGGATGCACCTGCTGTGACCTCGACTCCCGCCGTGACCTCGGAGCCGGCTTCCTCCGGAAGCGATGCAGGCGAAACATCCGGTGTACCCTCTTCTTCCGAGAGCGGAAACGGCTGGGTTGTTTGGGTGATCGTGGCTGCCGCTGTGGTGGTCGTTGTGGTTGTTGTCGTGATTATGACCAAGAAAAAGAAGTAAATACCGACCCTTGAAATGATATGAGCCGCACGCGGTCCGAACAGGCCGCGTGCGGCTTTTGGCCGAAAAGGGAACAATCTCCTCCGGACAAACGCCGGCCTTCCGCGACGCGATGAGGAGCGGCGGTAAACGGGAGACATGACCGCCGACAAACGCCTGTTTGCCTCGACGCGGCGTGAGCGGCGGCGGACTCAAATCACGTTGCGCCGGACGGCTGCCGGCCGGTGAACCGAAAAAAAGCGTTTCCGCTGCGGGAAATCCGCCGGAAACGCTTTTTCCTCCCCGCGGCGCAGGCCGCGGGGGTACGCTGCTTCGAGAGAAACAGGGGTTATCTGTTGCCGTTTTTCAGATCGTTTTCGTACTTCTCGATCATCTTCTTGACCATCTGACCGCCTACGGAGCCGGCCTGACGGGCGGTGATGTCGCCGTTATAGCTGTTGCTGAGGTTGACTCCGACCTCGTTGGCCGCTTCCATCTTGAACTTGTCAAGAGCCGCACGAGCTTCAGGAACCACGTTCTTGTTACTGTTCGCCATTGTTTTGATCTCCTTGTATAGTTGGATTTTAGGATTCAGAACCTGCCGTAGCTGTCGGTTCTGTTGATAGTATGATCAGCGTTGGGAACATTTATGATTGGTAATTTCTGACGGATAATCGTCGATGAACCCGCTGACATTCATACTGTTTCCGGAATCCCGATTCCTTATACCGAAAAGTTCGTGAATTGCAATGGAACATTTTACCGTAACGGAGAGTGCGTCAACGGTATTCCCCTTTTCCCACAAACCATAACACTATATTTAACTCCATATCTGAATTCGGGTAACCAAATCCAGTGATTGGCGGGACATATTGGTTTTCCGTGCTAATTGCTTCCTACCGTTCTTCCCTCAATTGTCGGATAGACTGTCGTAGGGACAAGGTTGCTTACAGAAGAAGTCGATGTCGCAGATCGTGGTTCTGCCATTCTCAAAATCATACATAAGGCTGCCGTCAGAAACTCTATGGCTGCATCATTTCGTGGGGCAATCCGCAATTCGATGATTGACTACATCAATATAGAAAAAGATGTCCTTCTTGTTCTCCTGCGATGTTCCATTATATACAAAGGTGTTGACACCGCCGATCTGAAAGCCGCATTTTAAGTAGAACTTGCATGCGCCAAGATTGTTATCCTGTCCTTGCGTATAGATACCGCGATAGCCATGTTCAATAGCTACCTCTTTGCATTTATCGATGAGCATAGCACCGATGCCTTTGTCACGATATGCAGAGTTCACTTTCAAATCATACAAATACATATATTTGAACCATGCTTGTTTCAGAATGGCAAGTCCGACGCAACGCTCTTCATCATATGCCCCAATAAAAATGTGATCTTTCGACATCTCATCGTAATCATAGTTCTCATCGGGGAAACGCATTTCCGTATGGCTTTCCTGCGGGAAATATATTATAGTATGATCCCACTTGCCGTTGTTGTAGGATGGCAGCATAAGTCCGAACAGCTTGAACGGCTCATTGGGGATATTTATGTCTGATTTGTGTTCGCTGTCAATTATTTTTGATGTGATCATTAGTTCGTATCTTTCTCTGACTTTGTTTCAGTTATTTACTCTTTCTCTTAAATCATGCCGAAGTGCGTCAATGCCTCCTTGATTGCTTTTTCTTTATCCGGCGGACATTTCGGCTGTCCGGAATTTTTCGATTAAGGTAGGACAGCATTTGCGGGATATCCTCCTCGCGGGGGCTTCGGATCAGCGCCGGACGACCGTCCTTCAAGAAAAACGGATTTCGTCGATCAACATGGAAGTGTCCTCCGTTTCGACGCTGCGCCCCCGCAGAGGAAGCGTATTTCAGCGCTCCAGAATATTTTTCAGATAGTAGCCGGTATGCGAGCCCTTTGTCTGCGCGACCTGCTCCGGCGTGCCGCAGGCGATGACGGTTCCTCCCGCGTCTCCTCCCTCCGGGCCCATATCGATGATATAGTCGGCGGTTTTGATCAGATCGAGATTATGCTCGATCACGATGATCGTGTTGCCCTGATCGGTGAGGCGCTGGAGGATCGCGATCAGACGCTCGACGTCGGCGGTATGAAGTCCCGTCGTCGGCTCGTCGAGGATATAGACGGTCTGTCCCGTTCCGCGCTTGGATAGCTCGGCGGCGAGCTTGACCCGCTGTGCCTCCCCTCCCGACAGGGTGGTGGAGGACTGACCGATTTTGATATAGCCGAGGCCGACGTCGGCCAGCGTCTGAAGGCGGCGCCTGAGCTTCGGGATGTTCTCAAAGAAGGAAAGCCCCTCGTCGACCGTCATGTCAAGCACATCAAAGATGCTCTTGCCCTTGTATTTGACCTCCAGCGTGTCGCGGTTGTAGCGTTTGCCCTTGCAGACATCGCAGGTGACGTAGACGTCGGGCAGGAAGTGCATTTCGATGCATTTGACGCCGTCCCCTTCGCAGGCCTCGCAGCGGCCGCCCTTGACGTTGAAGGAGAAGCGTCCCGCCTTGTAGCCCCTTGTTTTTGCGTCGTTTGTCGAGGCGAACAGCTCGCGGATGTCGTTGAAGAGGGAGGTGTAGGTGGCGGGATTGGAGCGGGGCGTGCGCCCGATCGGACTTTGATCGATGGCGATCACCTTGTCGAGGCAGTCGATCCCCTCGATCCTGTCGTGGCGTCCGGGGTGGGTGACGGCGCGGTTGAGCCGGCGCGCGAGGGCGGGGTAGAGAATCGAGTTGATCAGCGAAGACTTCCCCGAGCCCGACACGCCGGTCACGCAGACGAACATTCCGAGCGGGATGGCTACGTTGATATTCTTCAGATTGTTCTGCTTCGCGCCGATGATCTGAAGGAATTTGCCGTTCCCGGTGCGTCGCTGCGGCGGGACGGCGATGCGGCGGCGGCCGCTGAGATAATCGCCGGTGATGGAGGCGGGGTTGTCCATGATCTGCTGCGGCGTTCCGACCGCGACCACCTGTCCGCCGTTGATGCCGGCGGCAGGGCCGATGTCGATGATATAATCCGACTCCATCATCGTCTCCTCGTCATGCTCGACGACAATAAGGCTGTTTCCGATATCGCGGAGCGCCTTCAGCGCCTCGATGAGCTTGTGATTGTCCCGCTGATGCAGGCCGATGCTCGGCTCGTCGAGGATATACAGCACGCCCATCAGAGAGGAGCCGATCTGGGTGGCAAGACGGATGCGCTGCGATTCCCCCCCCGAAAGCGTCCCCGCCTTGCGGGCGAGGGTGAGATAGCCGAGTCCGACGTTTTTGAGGAAGCCGAGCCGCGACTTCAGCTCCTTGACGATATCGCGGGCGATCGCCTCCTCAGTCGGCGTCAGCGTAAGCTGTCCGACGAAATCCAGCGCGTTGTCGATCGAAAGGGCGCAGAAGCGGTCGATGCTCATGCCGCCGACCGTGACCGCGAGGATCTCCTCCTTCAGCCGTCTGCCGCGGCATTTCGGGCAGGGGATAAATTCGAAGAAGTCCTCGTAATATTCGTTCTGACTCATGTTGTAGCGCTGCTCGATGATATTGAGAATTCCCTCGAAGCGGACGGTCTGATGGGCGTGCCGTCCCTCGAAGGAGCGATCGATCTCATAGGTCTCGTCCTGCGTGCCGTTGAGGAGCGCGTCGAGCGCCTGCTTGGAATAATCGCGGATCGGCATCGTCAGCGTAAAGCCGTGGCGCTTTCCGACCGCCTCGTAGAGGGGGGCGGTCCAGGTGCTGTCGTCCAGCGACTTGAAGCCGTTCACGGCGATCGCCCCCTCCGCAAGAGACAACGATTTGTCGGGGCAGATCAGATCGAAGGATACCGTCCGCAGCTCCCCGATCCCGGCGCAGCGGTCGCAGGCGCCGTAGGGATTGTTGAAGGAGAAAACGCGGGGCGACAGCTCTCCCATGCTGAAGTTATGCTCCTCGCAGGCGTAATTTCGCGAATAGGAATATTCGGTTTCCCCGCCGTCCGGGTTCACGGTGATGACGAGCAGGTTTCCCTTGGCGAGATTCAAGGCGTTTTCCGCCGAATCGGTGAGGCGTCCCCGGACGCCCTCCTTCATGACGAGACGGTCGACCACCACCTCGACGGTATGCTTCTTGTTTTTTTCAAGCGGGGGAATCGAGGAGATATCGTACATCGTCCCGTCGACCCGCACCCGGACGTAGCCGTTCTTTTTTGCCTCCTCGAAGACCTTCTCGTGCATTCCCTTTTTGCTCTTGACAATGGGCGCAAGCAGCATGAAGCGGGTGCCGGCGGGCAGGGCGCAGATATCGTCGACGATCTGATCGATGCTCTGCTGACGGATTTCCTTGCCGCAGACGGGGCAGTGGGGGATCCCGATCCGCGCGTACATCAGGCGAAGATAGTCGTAGATCTCGGTGACCGTGCCGACGGTGGAACGGGGATTCTTGGAGGTGGTTTTCTGATCGATCGAGATCGCGGGGGAAAGCCCCTCGATCAGATCGACGTCGGGCTTGTCGAGCTGCCCGAGGAACATTCTGGCATAGGAGGAGAGCGATTCGACGAAGCGCCGATGCCCTTCGGCATAGATGGTATCAAAGGCGAGGGAGGATTTTCCGGAGCCGGACAGACCCGTGAAGACGACGAACTTGTCCCGCGGGACGGTGACGTCGATGTTCTTCAGGTTGTGGACCCGTGCGCCTTTGATGATGATTTCGTTCAGTGACATATCGTGTGTGATCCTTTTCGGAATTGGACTTTATTTGATCCGCAGGGCGGCGATCCTGTCGCGCAGATAGGCGGCCCGCTCGAAGTCAAGCCGCTTGGCGGCTTCCTTCATCTGCGCGGTCAGCTCCTCTGCCAGCGCCGCCTTTTCCTTGGCGGTGAGCTTGGTCTTCTTCGGCACTTCCGCGGCCTTTTCCTCTTTGGCGTGACTGATGCCGATCTCAATCAGCTCGCGGACGGCCTTCCGGATGGTCTGCGGCGTGATGCCGTGCTCTTCGTTGTACCGCGTCTGGATTTTGCGGCGGCGTTCCGTTTCGTCGATGGCGGCGCGCATTGAGCGGGTCACGGTGTCGCCGTAGAGGATGACCTTTCCTTCGGCATTGCGCGCGGCGCGGCCGATGGTCTGGATCAGGGAGATCTCGGAGTGGAAGAGCCCTTCCTTGTCGGCGTCAAGGATCGCGACCAACGACACCTCCGGGATATCAAGCCCCTCGCGGAGCAGATTGATCCCGACCAGCACGTCGAAGACGCCGAGCCGGAGATCGCGGATGATTTCCATCCGCTCGATGGTCTCCACGTTGTGGTGGATATATTTGACCTTGATCAGGTTCATTTCGAGATATTCGGTGAGATCCTCCGCCATCTTGGTGGTGAGGGTGGTGACCAGCACCCGTTCCCCCTTGGCGGCGCGGGCGCGGATCTCTCCCATCAGGTCGTCGACCTGTCCCGCAATGGGACGGATCTCGATCTCGGGATCGACAAGGCCGGTGGGACGGATGATCTGCTCGGCTATCTGCATCGAGTTCGTTTTTTCGTATTCCGCGGGGGTGGCGCTGACATAGATGACCTGATTGATCTTTTCCTCGAATTCGTCGAAGAAGAGGGGGCGGTTGTCGTAGGCGGAGGGAAGACGGAAGCCGAAGTCGACGAGATTCTTTTTCCGCGCGCGGTCGCCGCCGCTCATGCCCCTCACCTGCGGCAGCGTGACGTGCGACTCGTCGATGAACATCAGAAAATCCTTCGGGAAATAGTCCATCAGCGTGTAGGGGGTGGAGCCTTTTTTTCGCCCGGAAAAGACCCGCGAATAGTTCTCCACGCCGGAGCAGTAGCCGATCTCGCGGATCATTTCCATGTCGTAGCGGGTCCGCTCCTCGATGCGCTGGGCCTCCAGGAGCTTGTTCTGCGAGCGGAAGTATTCGATCCGCTCCTCCAGCTCCTCCTCGATCTCCCGCAGCGCAGCCTCCCGTTTTTCGTCGGTGGTGGCATAGTGGGTGGCGGGGAAAACCGCCGCGTAGCGAAGCTCCTGGATCATCTCGCCGGTCAGATAGTTGATCTCCGACAAACGGTCGATCTCGTCCCCGAAGAATTCGACCCGAAGGATTTTGGAATCGGCGGAGGGTGGGAAGATCTCGACGACGTCTCCTCTTACGCGGAAGCGGTTGCGCTCGAAGGCGATATCGTTGCGGTCGTAGTGGATTGAGACCAGCCGCCGCAGCAGCGTATCCCGCTCCATCGCCATGCCGGGGCGAAGGGAGATCATCAGCTTGGTGTAGTCTTCCGGGCTTCCGAGGCTGTAGATGCAGGAGACGGAGGAGACGATGATGACGTCCCGCCGCTCAAAGAGGGCCGAGGTGGCGCTGTGGCGGAGCTTGTCGATCTCATCGTTGACGAGGGAGTCCTTTTCGATATAAATGTCCCGTCCGGGGATGTATGCCTCCGGCTGATAATAGTCGTAATAGGAGACGAAATATTCCACCGCGTTGTGCGGGAAGAATTCACGGAACTCCGAACAGAGCTGGGCGGCCAGCGTCTTGTTGTGCGCGAGGATCAGGGTGGGCTTGTTGACCTGCGCGATGATGTTTGCCATCGTGAAGGTCTTGCCCGACCCCGTCACGCCGAGGAGCGTCTGATCGCGATAGCCGGCCATGACGCCGGAAACGAGCTTTTGAATCGCCTGCGGCTGATCGCCGGTCGGTTGATACGGTGCTGCCAGTTCAAAATGATCCACGGTAATCCCCCCGTTTTTTTATCACAAATGAAAGGCGGGCGGCGGGCAGAGAAGCGCGGGCCGCTCTGCGCCGCCTCCGCGGTTATACAGAAGCGTCGGTCATTTTCGAGATTTCAAGGGAAAACGCGGCGCGCCCCCCCGCTTCGAGGCGGAGATGACCGTTTTCGCGGTTGAGGCCGTTGACCTCCCCGCACTGCGGCTCGACGCAGAGAAAGCCCTCGGTTCCGCTGCCGTTGTAGAAGATCCACTCGTCAAAGTTGGAGGACACGGTGTAGCGGTACTCCCCGATGCGCGCGATATTGCTCTGCGAGGTATAATAGGCGCTGATTGTTTTGCCGTGAGGGGAGCAGGCGGTGCAAAATGTCCTCTCCGTCTCGTTCAGCGCCAGCATGACGCCCGTGGGGATGTAATACCGATCGAATTCAAACCGCTCCCCGACGCAGACGGTAAAGGTTTCCGGTTCGACGAAGGTCGAATGAAAGGACAGCGTGATCGGCATGGCGGTGTCTCCGTCGTTTTCGATCACGATATCCCGGCGGTAGCCCTCTTCCGAGACGGTATCGGTGAAAGACATCGTGAAGGGAAAGGGATAATACTCCCCGCGGTTCCGGAGAAAGGAGCAGACGCGATCCGCTGTCTGTTCGGTGACGGTAAACGGCGTCCGATAGAGACAGCCGTGCAGATTGTTGAAGCGATGCGGTTCGTTCATCGGGAGGGTATAGCGGACGCCGTCAAAACAGAAGGAGGCATCCTTGGTCCGGTTGGCGGGGAAGAGAACCGGGATGCCGTAGAGCAGCGGAGACGCGCTCAGCTCCTCCCGGCCGGCGGGCTCGCGGAGGATCGGTCTGTCGTGATCCCGAAGCGAGATCGGGTTCATTCCGAATTCGGGACAAAACTCTGCTCTCCAGTTTCGGCAGCTTATGGTGACGGTATTCAAGATCATGGCGTTATCGACCTTTCCGGCCCGACGATCGACGGTATGACGACGGTAACGTGCGGGCCACCCTTTATGATAGCATTTTCGCGGGGAAATGTCAACCGAGGACGGGAGGATGCAACATATATTTGGCGATCAGCTCCTTGAGTTCCCGGGTATCGCGGAAGCCGCAGCGCTGCCTGATCTGCTTGAGACGGTAATTGTAGCCGCTTTCCGACATGAAGAGCATATCGCAGATCGTTTTTGCGGCGGTGTTCTGACGAAGAAGCGATACGATTTTAAGATCGGTCTCGTCCGGCAGGGAGAGCAGGCGCTTGAAGCGCTGGATTTCCATCACCTCTTTGTCGGCGTAAAAGGCGCGGTTGGTGCGGGTGGGAGACACGGTGTCGTAATACTCAAAGGGCGCGTCGAAGAAATCGGGGATCAGAGGGGTGCGGTCGGTGAAGGGAAGGTGTCTTGTGGTGTCGGCGCACTGAAGACGGAGGGGGATGTTGATATTCACGGAGGAAAAGTAATCGGGCGCTTTGCAGAAAGTGTTGATGAGTTTTTTGACCGCTGCGCCGTATTTCCGGTAGTCATGCTCGATGGCGGTGATGGTGGGGGTGGTCTTGTCGGTGAGGGCGGAGGCGATGCAGCTGATGATGAAGGGCTGTCCGGCGGGATTCCCGGAGGAGGACTGCAGACGGCGGAGGAGGGAAAAGGCGTAGATGTCGCTTGAGCAGATGACGGCGTCGTATTCGTCGCAGCGGCGGGACAGCTCCCGGTAACAGCTCTCAAGGCTCTGCTCGAAGAAATAAATGTCGGAGGCGTGTCCGCCGAGCATTTTAAGCTGTTCAGCTTGGACATATCGTTCATCGATTGACAATTGATCCCGTAGAGCGCCACGCGGTGTTTGCCGTGCTGACGGAGATAGCCGAAGATGAGGCGCATGATATCCACCGGATTGGAGGTGATGGTATTGACGCCGAGATTCATGACCTGCCACATCAGGTTCGAAACCAGAATGAGATTCTGACGGAACGCCCGTCTGAGCGATCCGATCATTTTCTGCGTATATGGAAGATTGGAGGAGATAATGACGGCAAAGTCGTCCTTCTCGGGCGTTTGGTCGAAACAGACGGTATTGATCCTGTCGGTCGGAATGCGCAGATACTTCAGCTCCTGAATGATGGTGTCCGCGATCTTCTGACACCATTCGCTCATGCTGTATTCCGGTTCCTCAAATATATAGATCTTCATATACCGCGCCTTTCTCTTGCTGCATGAATCGCGGATCGGCCGATCCGATCGCCTGTTCCGCCTGTTACCTATATTATATCATTATTTTCCCCGTGTTGCAAGAACCAAACAGCGGGGATATATTACACAAATTATATGGATCGTATTAATGCAAATTCTACAAAAAGACTGATTTTTGTGATGGATTGTACAGGAAAATTCGTCTTGAAAAAATGCGGAAATTGAAATAAAATTGTTATAGGTGAACAATCCGCTCAAGAGAGGAACGGGCGGATTGTGCAATTCGCAGCCAAAAACGGCGGCAAAGAACAAAACAAGGAGAAAAGGAATGAAGCGATTCTGTCTGGTGAGCGGTATGCTGTTGATCACTGCGCTGTCCGTCGGGATCCTGGCGCTGACCGGCCTGTCCCGCGGAAAAACGGTATATTTAAAGGAAGGCGGCACAGGAAACGGAAGTTCCCCGGACAGCCCGCTCGGCTCGATCACCGAGGCGTATCGGACGCTGGGCGAGGAGGGCGGCAGGATCGTTGTCTGCGGAGACTTCTGCCAGACGGCGGATTTTGTCGCGCCCGCCCATACCGGCACCGTGACGGTGACGCAGCTCGATCAGGGCGTGGATTACCGCGACCGCGGGAGCTATTATGTCAAAAAGGGCGCGCGGTTTCTGCTGAACGGGCCGACCGTCTTTGAAAACATCACCGTCGAGGGCAGACAGAACAACAGTTATCTGCTGATCGTCGCGCAGTTCAACCCGATCACGATGGGAGAGGGCGTGACTTGCAGCGGCTTCCGCAATTCACTGATCTCCGATTCGGTGACGATCCTCGGCGGCTGCCAGGGCGGTGCGGGGACGGCGGATTCCGTTACGGAGGATCTTGATACCCATATCATGATCCGCAGCGGGACGTTTATCGTCGTCGGCTTCAACCGGCATGTCGGACGCACCTTCACGGGACGCGCCCATATCGAAATCGCCGGCGGGACGATCCCCTATCTGTATACCGGGTCGGTCAACGCCGGCTGCGGAGGCGGTACGGCGCTGAAGATCGGCGGCGGGACCTTCTCCGGCAATATCCTCTGCAACGCCTCCCCCTCCGCCGTCAGCGGAGATGTGGAGATCACGATCACGGACGGCGATTTTTCCGCCTGCCGGACGATCTCCGGGGCGGCCGGGCAAGGGACTTCGCGGATCGATCTGTCGGAATTTGACGGGCGGGATGCTCTGCTCGGGCTTCTGACGGGCTTTGATACGATTGTGACCGATTCCTCGGTGGTGACCTCCAAGCGCCCCGATGCGGTCTTCCTCTCCGATCAATTTACCGATTCGGCGGGCACGGTGCTGCCCTACCGCTATTATCTGCCGGAGGGAGCGGAGAGCGGGGAACGCTATCCCGTTCTGCTCTATCTCCACGGCAACGGCTCGCGCGGCAGCGACAACAGGACGCAGCTCACCACAAACGGCGCGGCGCTGAACACGGCGATTCTGAACAGCGAATATCCCTGTATCATGATCGCACCGCAGTGCCCGACGGGAACGGCATGGGTGGCGGACAGCCGCTATCCCGGAAGCGAGGCGTTCAACGGGACGACCGAGCCGGGCAAATATCTGAGCGCGGCAAAGGAGCTTCTGGATTATTTCCTTGCCGAGTACCGCTGCGACCCCGATCGGATCTATATCACGGGCTCCTCAAACGGCGGAGGCGCGACATGGGAGCTGATCAGCCGCTATCCCGGGCTTTTTGCCGCCGCCGTGCCCCTTGCGGGGACCGGCTCCCGGGACGGCGCGAAGGCATTCGGCAAGACGGTGACGGGCACGCCGGTCTGGACCTTCCACGGCGACGCCGACATGACCCTCAGCGTGGAGGGCACACGGGCGATTGTGAGTGCGATCAGGGAGGCGGGCGGAGACGTCCGCTATACGGAGATTGCGGGAGGCACGCACGATATCTGGTCGACGGCAGCCGCGACCGAGGGGCTGATCGATTGGATCTTTGCACAGAAACGGGGCGGGGAAGACTCCGGTATCTCCTCCGGGGAGAGCGAACCCGTGAGCGGCGGGGAATCCTCCGCCGGAAACGGGAGCGAAGCCCCAACGACACTCCCCTCGCAGAGCGCCGACGGTGACACTCAGCCGCCGTCCGGTGAGGACGAGACGGGAAGCGGAGGCGGCTCTTGGCGCACCGTCCTGCTCCTTGCGGCGGGAACGGTCTGCCTCGGGGCGGTGATCGCCGGCATCGCGGCGGCGATAAAATCGAAAAAAGGCAGGAACGGCGGAGATGGCCGGAAGGCGTGATGTCCGTCGGAAAACGCATAGCATCTGTTTCGGAAAGGAAATGAATATGAATCAGGCTTGGTCGCCGGAAAAGGCGTGGGCATGGTACAATGCCCGTCCGTGGCTGAGAGGCTGTAATTTTATGGGGAGCGACTGCGCGAACCGCATCGACCAATGGCAGGCGCTCGGCTTTGAAGAGAGGCTGGAGACGGCGGACAGAGAGCTTGCGCTCTGCGCCGAAACCGGCTTCAATACCGTGAGATTGATTCTGGAATTCATCGTGTGGGATCAGGATCACGACGGCTTTATGGAGCGGCTCGACCGCTATCTCGACACGGCATGGAAGCACGGAATTTCCGCTATGCTGGTCTTCGGAAACGACTGTATGCCTCCGAAATCGGAGCATTGGAAGCCGCTTGCGCTCGGGGAGCAGACCTATGATTGGGGCTATCACGGCGGAAGAAAGCATTCCCAGCATTCCAGCTTCTCGGAGATGGGCTATCATCTGCTGGATGAGCCGGAGCTTGCCGAGCGGCATTACGAATGGGTGCGGGAGATCATCAGCGCCTATCGCGACGACGAGAGAGTGGTGATATGGGATCTTTACAACGAGGCAGGCGCATCCCACCGCGCGCCCGCGACCATGAAGCATCTGAAGAAGTTCTTCGAGATCGCAAGGGAGATCAATCCCTCCCAGCCGCTAACCGCCTGCACCTGGCGGATCAGACCGGAGCGGGAGAAGGAGATCCCGGAGATCGAGCGCTTCTGTCTGGAGCATTCCGATATCATCTCCTATCATAATTATGAAAGCTATCAGACGAATCTGCGGATTATCCGCCGTCTGAAGGATTATAACCGGCCCATCATCAATACCGAATGGCTGGGCAGAGGGAAGCACAATACGGTGCAGGAGATGTTCCCGCTGTTCTGGCTTGAAAAGATCGGCTGCTATAACTGGGGCTTTGTGGCGGGCAAGTATCAGACCTATGAGCCGTGGAACGGCACATGGCAGGCATACGACGCCGACCCCTCCCTCGATTACGATTTTACAAAATGGTTTCACGATCTCTACCGTCCGAGCCTTCGGCCCTACGATCCGCGTGAAATTGAGATCATCCGACGCTTTTCCGCGCTGGCGGATCAGAAATTCGCGCTCGAGCAGACCAAAAAGCAAAGCTGATGCCGCCGAAGGCATATTATGTCTCTGATCCATATCAATTCAGGAGGAAACAAAATGATGAAAAAACTGATTTCTGCGATTTTGGCGTCGGGAATGCTGCTGGCCTTCGCCGCATGCATGAAGGACGATCCGAATCCCGATTCCGGAAGCGGAGGAACGAAGCCGCCCGTCGGGACGGGAGACAGCGAGAACCTCGACGATCTGCCCGTGCTGGACTATGACGGCGCCTCGGTCCGCATCCTGTATCCGGAGGAGATGTAGAAGAATTCTTCTACCCGGACGTCCCGGAGGAGGTCGTCGACCAGGCGGTTTACCGCACCAATTCCGCCGTCAGCGAACGGCTCGGCGTTGTCTATGAGGTGACGGCGATCCCCGGATACGAGGGAATGCCGGTAAGAAATTCCTACGAAAGCATGATCCAGAATACCTATGCCTCAAACGACGACCTGTGGGATATCACGGCGGTCATGACCTATCATATGCCGAACGTGGTGTCGAGCGGCGCGCTGATCGATCTGCGCTCCACCGAGTATCTTGACTTCGAAAAGCCCTATTGGCTCTCCGCGCTCATCGAGGATTCGACCATCAACGACAGAATCTATTTTGCCGCCGGCGACGCATCCCTGTCTCTGCTGAAGAACACGATCTGCCTCCTGTACAACAAGGAGCTTGCCCTCCAGAACGGCATTTCCGATATTCAGAACACGGTGCTTGACGGCAACTGGACGGCCGATCTCTTCAGGCAGTATAGCACCGCCGCCTACTGCGGCGTCAACCCCACCTCTCCCGACGTTACCACCGATACCTTCGGCTTCGGTGTGCAGAACTACAACCATCTTTCGGCGTTCGGCGCGGCGTTCGGGCTGAGAATCCTGACCAGAAACGACGACGGGGAGTATAACTTTACCTATGCCAACGACCGGGCCGTCGACGCGGTGCAGTTCCTCTGCAATCTCTTCCATAACAACCCCGGCTTCATTACGACCGACAACTTCAATGACCACGCTACCGAGATTTACAATTCCTTCATGGAAGGAAGAATGCTGTTCATCAGCACGACCTTTGATAATCTGACAAATATATATGCCGAGATCTCGGGGGATTACGGGATCATCCCCTATCCGAAATGGTCGGAGGATGAGGAGTATTCCACCTTCGCAAGAAATACCTATATGTCCTTCGGCATCATGAGAACGACCCCCTCCTCCTCTATGGCCAGCGCCGTGCTGGAGTGCATCGCCTCCGAAAGCTACAAGGAGATCACCCCCGCCTTCTTTGAGACGGCGATGAAGGTCCGCTATTCCGACGCTATACCTCCCCCGGGAAGAAGCTTTGGCATTGGGGCAATCATCGCTTCGGGGATAAGTGGTGCGCGAATCTGACCGACGACGGCTCGAAATACGTCGAGATCATGACCGGCTGCTATACCGATAATCAGCCCGATTTTACCTGGCTCTTGCCCGGAGAATCGAGAACCTTCGAGCAGTACTGGTATCCGATCCACGGCATCGGAGAGGTCAAGTGCGCCAACTGCGAGGCGGCGGTGAATCTTGAAAAAACCGACGCGGAGACGGTGTCGGTCGGACTGATCTCCACCGCCGTAAGAAAGGGACTGCTACGGGGAGGAGACGAATTACTTCGCACAGGAAATGCATCTGTGGCATGGCTTGGGCGCGGCGGCCGAGGCGGCGGAGGCTTCCGATGAGGCAGGACGCTGCTACCGTTCGGGAGCGGAGGATACCGCTTCCCCCACCGAGCTGAGCTGATTCCGGGCGGAATGCCTGAGAAAGCTCGGACGGGAGAAGGAGGCGGAGGAGCTTCTTGAGGAAATGATCAGGATCGGCGAGCAGAAGATCGCCGATCGCTTCCGCCCCGACTATTTCGGCGTGGGCTCGCCCTGTCCCGCCCCCTTCGAGCTTGACCGCGACAGGATCAACGAGATCAAAGGGGCGCTTATCGCCGCCTTCGGCTATCTCGGCAAGGGTAATGTCGGGAAAGCCGGGGAATTGATCTCGACGGTGAAGGCGCTTGATCCGACCAACATCAATCTTTGTGTGTATCAAATCGTGTCGAAACGATAAAACTGCTTTACGAAAGGAACTATCGTTATGAAAAAGCTTACAGCAATCGTTCTTGCCGTTTGCCTGCTCGGCGCTGTCCTCCTGACCTCCTGCGGGAAGGAGCAGACCGATCCTCAGGGAACCGATACCAAGCCCGCCGTCACAACGGCGGAGGGGACTGCCGCAGGGCCCGATGAAACCACCGGGCAGGCAGGGACGGAAACCACCGCCGCCATCACCGACGAGGAGACCGAGCCCCCACCGATTATCCGCCTTTTGACAAAACCGCTCCCTGGGACGGCGTCAATATGTCCATCGGCTGGTATATCAACGGAAACGCCCGTGACGGCTACAAGCTCTCCGACGTTTACGATTTTGCCGGCTTCACCTATGTGGTCAACTGCGCCGGGACCGGCAAGACCATCTATTACGATCCGAATTATATGGTGATTGTCGATACCGACGGAGACGGTGATATGTCCGACGAGGCCGGTTACGACGAATTCAATCAGATCGCGGGAGAAAAGTTCCCCAAGAAGAAGGTCCTGCTTGAGGCCGACATCGATCTGAACGGGAAGGATTGGCTTCCCATCGGCGTCAGCAGCTCCTTCCAGGGCTACTTTGAGGGGCAGGGTCACACGGTCAGCAACTTCACCGTGTCGCCCGCCAAAGCCGCTCACACCAGCACGTCGACGGGACAGTACTATTCGCTGTTCGGCGTGATCGCCCACGGCGCGGAGATCCGCGAGCTGACGGTGACCGACGCGACGTTCAGGGTCGACAACCTGGAAAGCCATCTTGCCGCCCCCACCTATGTTTCGGTATTCGGCGCACAGGTCGGACACTGCGTGATTTCCGACTGCAATGCCTACAATATCAGCGCGGAGCTTGTCAACACCGGCACCGGCACGGTTATGGTCGGATACATGGCTGCCAATATGGATACCGCGACCTCCTCGATCGAAAACTGCTCGGTGTATCAATTCACCCTCAAGGACAACGGAATCGAATACAAACAGCATGAGCTGAAATTCGTCGGCAGCTTCGGCGCGTCGGTCACCGATCCCGCCTCCAGAGTCGTCGGATGCGAGGTGCTGACCTCCGATCCGCTCGCGTAACGGTATGACGGGAAGAAAAAGGGATCGCGCGGGACAGATCGTGCTGTCCTGCCTGAGTCTGACGCTGCTTCTCTCCCTCTTCGCCTGCTCGGGCGGAGGCGGCAAAACCGGGGAGAGCAGCGGGCAAAGCGAAACGACTCAGACCCGACCGCAGACCGATTCCGAGAGTCTGCCGCCGCAGCAGGACGTCAAGCGGGTCATCCTGCTCGCCGGACAATCCAATGCCGTCGGGCACTCCTATATGAAGTACCTGAACGGCAGCGGGGGCAGGATCTCCCGCGAACGGGTTGAGCGCGCCAAAAAGGGCTGGGAAAATATCCGCATCATGTACAGCAACAATCCCTTCAACGGGCTGAAGGAGCAGTCGGATGATTTTCTGCCTGTCACCTTCGGCTACGGAATGAAGCACGCCGATGTGACGTTCGGCCCGGAGGTGGGGTTGGCGGAGTATCTTAACGAACGCTTCCCCGACGAAGAATTCTATATCATCAAGTGCGCGACGGGAAGCGCCGATCTCTTTGCCATGTGGAATCCCGAGACGACGGGGGCGGAGAGCCTCTATGCCGAGATGCTCCGCTTTACCGAAAAGGCGATGAAAAAGCTGACGGGCGACGGCAGCAAGGCGGAGATCATCGGATTCCTCTGGATGCAGGGAGAATCGGACTGTGCAAGGGGCGGAGACTATCATGACGCTCGTTACGAGTCGTATAATACCATCTTCGGAAAGCTGATTGACGGCTTCTGCGAGAAATTTGCCGCATATCTGCCCGACGGACCGGAGGGAATGGCGGTGATCCAGGCCGGGATGACCGCGTTCTGGCAGAACTGCAACGAGATGAATCAGGCGAAAAAGCGCTACTGTGAGCAGCGGGAGAACGCCGCCTTCTTCAACACCTTCGATCTGCCCTATACGAATGACAACTCCGACCATGCGCATTTTGATGCGGCGGGAATGTTCCTGCTGGGCAACCGCTTCGGGGAGACGCTCATCAAGACGCTGGAGGACGCGGGACGGCTTTGACCCGGCATCGGGAAAGCCGCCGTACAGGGAAGCCCCGCTTCCGGATCAAGGGTAAACGGGGTGACGGTATGCAGGCTTGAAGTCTGATCCGCGATAATCGCAAATCCAAATCGAAACATCATCAAAAAGCCGGAGGAAAAGGAGATCCTTTTCCTCCGGCTTTTTCGTGCGGCAGAAAAACGAATGATCTGAATAAAACCGGATGCGCGGTCCGGCATGGCGGCGGGGATCGCTTGCGGAAGCGCTTGAAGACAGAGCCGCAGAGGGAAGCGGCCGATCCGCAGCGTCTCTGCAGGGCTCGCCGTTTTCCTGAGCGAGGGAGGAGTCTCCGTTTATCCGCAGAAGGGGCGGCCTGCGCGGGTCAAGGAGGCGGCGCTTCAGCGGCGGACGGTATTGCGAAGCGTTCCGATCCCGCCGATCGTTACCTCCGTGACATCGCCCTCCTTCAGCCAGCGCTGCCTCCCCTCCGGCATCCCGAGAATCACGCCGGAGGGCGTTCCCGTGAAGAGAACGTCCCCCGCTTCCAGGGTCATGATATCGGAGGCGTAGCGGATGATTTCGGCACAGTCGAAGATCATGCGGCTTGTATTGGAACTTTGCCGCAGCTCGCCGTTGAGCCGCAGCTCGATCGGAAGGGCGGAGGGATCGAGGCTGTCTGCCGTCACGATAACGGGGCCTGTCGGCGCGAAGCCGTCGGCGGTCTTCCCGATCAGCCATTGCGAGGAGACGTACTGCAGATCGCGGGCGGAAAAATCGTTGCCGCAGGTGTAACCGAAGACATGAGAGAGCGCCTCCTCCCGCGGAATATGCCTGCCTCCTTTTCCGAGAAGGATCACCAGCTCCGCTTCGTAATCAAGCCGCTCGGAGAGCCGCGGGATCACGACGTCGGCGTTGTGCGCGTTATGGGCATTTGAGAATTTAGAGAACAAAACGGGAGCGGCGGGAGTTTTTTCGCCGCACTCGCCGATATGCGCTTTGTAGTTGATGCCGACGCAGATCAGCTTGCCGTTTTGCGGAACGGCGGGGGCATAGACGACCTCCTCCTCCCGATATTGCGGTGCGCCGCTTCGGTCAATGGCGGCAAGACGCGCCTTCAGCTCCTCACCGGCCGAGAGCAGCTCCATCAGGGAATGGGGCGCGTTTGGCAGGGCGGTGAGGTCAAAGAGACTGCCGTCCTCCGCCAGGCAGAGGTGAACGGCGCCGTCCTTGATGATCTGTGCAAATTTCATGGTATGATCCTCCCGGAATGGCAGCGGCAGGCCGGGCCGGCCGAAAAAGTCGGTTTGAGTGTGGGGGAAGCAGGCGATTGCTTCGGATACGGGAGCGCGCAGAGGAGGCGGAGCGGGGGAAGGACGGAAACGGACTTCTCGGTATGAAGCGGCTTTCTGTCCGTCGGCGTCCGGCATTCCCCGAACCGGGGATCATGCGCGACATCTGTATTTTAGCATATTGCCGCGGATTCGTCAAGGGAGGGATGTGATGCGGTAAAATCGCCGCCGATCCGGCGCGGGGATCGACGGCGCGATGCGGACAATCGTAGGCTGCGCAGACGGGCGAAAGCGGGGCGCGATGCGGACAATGGCAGGCTGTGCAGACGGGCGAAAGCGGGGCGGGATGCGGACAA